>JBHHZN010000087.1:0-8592 GCA_046758155.1 Acidobacteriota bacterium
GAGGCGATCGTCGAGCGGTGCTCCCGGCGAGCGGAGTCGGCCCCGCGCCGCAGCATCTCCGACCGGCTGGACGCCGTGGCGACCCACCCGGTGGTGGGCACCCTTCTCTTCGTGGGGATCATGGCCATCCCGGCCGTCTTGAACGCCGGTCTGGCCCTCATGGTGCAGGTCGTGAACCGGGCGCTGGCAGCGCCCGGCGTCTCCTCCGCCGACGAGCCGCTCCAGGTGCTGGCTGGATCCCTCATCTTCGTCATGACCTTCGCCGTGTTCGTTCTGGTGAACCTCGTGGTTTACTCCATCGCTGTCGCCGCCACGACGATGGCCGTCTCGGAGGTTCACCTGGGCCGAGACACCACGATCACGCGCTCCTACAAGATGATCTCCGGACGGGTCCTGCGCGTCGTGGGGCTGTCCATCACGGTCATGCTGATCTTCGTGGCGGGCCTCTTTGTGTCTGTCATGGCGGGAGCCGCCGCCGGTGTCGTTCTTGCCCTCGCCCAGCCGGTTGTGGGTCTGGCCGTCTGGGTGATGGCGGTGGGACTCGGCGTGCTGGCGACGTTTCTCTTCTTGACGCGGTTCGGCGTCGCGGTGCCGGCCCTCATGCTGGAAAACCTTCCGGTCACCGAGTCCCTCAGGCGCAGCGCGGCGTTGACGAAGGGTCACCGGCTGCGGGTCATCCTCATTTACATCCTCATGCTCTTGATCAGTTACGTCGCGGTGTTTCTCTTCCAAGGCCCCTTCGTCGTCCTCGGCTGGGCCCTGGGCGGTGTCGCCAATCCGCCGTTCTGGACCGAGGCCCTCGGAGTCGTGTTCGGAAGCGCCGGGGGAGCGCTCAGCGGGCCGCTGCTCCTGATCGGCCTGGCGCTGCTTTACTTCGATCTGCGCGTCCGCAAGGAGGCCTTCGATCTGGACCTCCTCCTGAAACAGGTTCCCCCGGTTGGGGGGCCCGCCGCGTGACAACGCGCCGCGGTGTTCTGGCGTGGATGCTGCCCGCGACGGCCGCGATCCTGTTCGTCGCGGCGGCGCCGGCCGAACGGGTGCTGACGCGTGAGGAGTTCATCGACCGGCTCGATCACCTGACGGCGCAGTTCGGCGCCGGAGCGATCGACGCCGCGACGGTCGACGCCATGCGTGCCGCGCCGGGGACCACCTGGGTCGTGACATCCGGGAAGAAACGGTTCCGCGTCTCGACCGATGCTCTCGAGGAGGCGCTGGGCCGCATCGGCGGCGACGACGGCGCGCGCCGCGACGCGATCGCGATCCTCGAGGAGATGCGGGTGGCGGCCGGCGACAAGACGCCGGTCCCGGCGGCAGGTGCGGACGGCGCGCGCGCTCGTCTCGAGGGGATCATGGCGCGCCCGGAATTCTCCTCCGCCCGCGAGATCGGCTGGGTGCAGAGGCTGCGGGACCGTGTCCGCGCGTTCCTGGGCGATCTGCTCGAGCCGATGGCGGGGGCCTTCGGGTCCTCCGCGATGTTGGGCGAGGCGCTCGCGTGGGGCCTCGTCGCGGTTTTCCTGGGGCTCGCGGTTCTGTGGACGTTTCGAGCCGTGGCGCGCGACGGCCGGCCGACGTCGTTCAGGGTCGAAGCCGCGGTTTCATCGCCGGGAAGCTGGCGCCACTGGTTCGGCGAGGCCGTCGCCGCCGCCCGCGACGGCCGGTACCGCGATGCCGTGCGCTGCGGGTACTGGGCGGCGATCCGCAAGCTCGGCGAGGAAGGGGTGCTCCCGCTCGATGAGACGTGCACCCACCGCGAGTTCGTCCGTCTGCTGCCGGTCCGGCACCGGGCGAGACCCGCCATGAAGGCGGCGACGGCTCGCTTCGAAGCCATCTGGTACGGCGGCCGGCTGGCCACCGCCGAGGACTTTTCCCGGACCATCGACGATCTGCAGAAACTCGGGTGCACTGTCACATGGCAACAACGGACCGGAAGATCCTGACCGGCGCCACCGTGTTGTTCCTGGTCCTGAGTGGACTGGCGTTCATGGTGTCGCCCGTCCGGACCGATCCCTCGGCGACGCCGACCACTTACTCGGCCGGTGTGCACGGCGCCGCGGGGGCCTACTTGTTACTGTCCGAGCTGGGATACGACGTGTCGCGCTGGGAGCGGCCGCCGACCGAGCTGCCCGAAGAGCCGCGAGGAGCGATCCTGATCCTGGCCGAACCGGCCGAAGCGATCTCCCCGCTCGAGCGCGACGCCCTGAGAAAATTCCTCGCCTCGGGTGGGCGTATCCTGGCCACCGGCGCCGGCACCGCGAGTATCCTCCAGGACTGGGCATCGCGCGTCGAAAGCGTGCAAGAAGCGCCCTGGAAGGATTACCCCGCGGTCTACCCGAGCGATCTGAGCCGGGGGGCACCCGAGATCTCCATGACAGTGAGATCACGCTGGAGAAGAGACGCGCGGCGGCCGATCGCCATCTACGGTGATGCCGGTGACCCGGTGGTCGCCGCCGCCCGCGTCGGCGAGGGCCGGTTCGTATGGTGGGCCGGTCCGACGCCGCTGACCAACGCCGGCATTCAAGCCACGGGGAACCTCGTCTTGTTTCTCAATGTCATCGGGATGAACGAAACGGTGGAAGAAACGCGCGTCCTGTGGGACGAGTACTATCACGGACATCGCGGCTCGCTCGGCTCGTACATGGCCGCCACCCCCGTCCCGTGGGGGTTGGTGCAGGTGGGGGTGATCGCGCTGGCGATACTGGCCACGCATGCGCGCCGCTTCGGCCCGATCGTGAAACCGCCGGTCGCTTCGCGGCTCACCCCGCTCGAGTTCTCCGAGACGGTCGGCGGGTTGTACGAACGGGCGGGCGCCTGTTCGGCCGTCGTGGGGATAGCCTATCATCGGTTCCGCTCGTTGCTCACCCGCCGCCTCGGCATTCCCGGGGCGGTCAGGCCCGTGGAGGTTTCCCGCAGGCTGCGGTCCCGGACGGGCGCGCTCGATGCCGGCCTGGTCGCCACCCTGCGCGAAGCGGAGGCCGCGCAGCGCCGGCCCGATCTCGAGGAGTGGCGTGCCCTGCAACTCGTCCGGGCGCTGCACTCTCAGGCGTGCAAGCTCGGTTTGATTTCCCCGGTCCCGAAGGAGACGCCTTGATGGAGATCGTCCGGGAGTTGACGGCGCAGGTGCGAGACTCGCTGGGACGGGCCGTGGTCGGGCAGGAGGAGGCGCTGGATCAGATCCTCATCTGCGAGCTGTGCGGCGGCCACGCTTTGCTGGAGGGCGTGCCCGGCCTCGCGAAGACGCTGGCGGTGAAGGCCCTCTCGCGGATCTGTCGTGTCTCGTTCCGGAGGGTTCAGTGCACACCCGACCTGATGCCGGCCGACATCATCGGAACGAACGTCTTCAACATGTCGACCGGCCAGTTCTCCTTGCGCCGAGGGCCCGTTTTCACCGATCTGCTCCTGGTCGACGAGGTCAACCGCACGCCGCCGCGCACGCAGTCGGCGCTGCTGGAGGCGATGGAGGAGCGAGCGGTCACGATCGACGGTGAGCGCCACGATCTGTCGGTCTTCTTCACGGTCTTCGCCACGCAGAACCCGATCGAGTTCGAGGGGACCTATCCCCTGCCCGAGGCCCAGCTCGATCGGTTCCTCATGAAGATCCGCGTCGATTATCCCCACGAGACGATGGAGGAGGAGATCGTCACGCGATACCAGAACGGTTTCGACGCCCGCGACCTCGATAGCCTGAACCTGGTTCCCATCGAGGCGGAGCGCTTTCTCGCGGCCCGCGAGCAAGTCCGGGCGGTACGCGTGGAGAAGGCCCTCGTGGGCTACATCACGGCGATCGTGCGCCGCACGCGCGACTGGCCCTCGCTGAGCCTGGGCGCGAGCCCGCGAGGCGCCATCAGCCTCCTGGCGGTCTCGAAGGCGATCGCCGCCATGGACGGCAGGGACTTCCTGATCCCGGACGACATCAAGGCCGCCGCGCCGCCGGTGCTGCGCCACCGGCTGATTCTCAAGCCGGAGGCGCACCTGGAAAGCCTCACGCCGGACCAGATCATCGACGAGGTGATCCGCGCCGTGGACGTTCCCCGGTGACGCTCGGGCCGATGGCGCCGCCGTCGCCGGGCGCGACGGCGAAGGCGACCGGGCGGTGGCCCTTCGGGTTCGGCCCGAGATTCATCACGCTGCTGGTTGCCGGCTTCGCGTGGCTGGGTCCCGCCGTGTGGGACGCGCGCTTCATCACGGCGATGCTTGCGTGGGACGCGCTGGTGGCCATCGGATGGGGCTGGGACCTCAAGAGGCTTCCGGCGCCGGAGTTACTGACACTGCGGCGGCGATGGAGCGGTCCGGCGGCCCTCAACGCTGCCATCGACGTGGCGGTCGACCTGGAGAACGCCGGCGCGCGGCCGATCCAGGCCATCGTTCTGGACCATCCGCCGCCTTCGCTGGTGGATGCCTTGCCGCGGATGAGACTCGACGTCGATGCCGCCGGCCGCGCCACGGCCCGCTACACGGTCCGGCCCCGCCTGCGCGGGAACCTGCCGATGGGGGCCGTGCACGTGCGTTACCGCAGCCGCCTGGGGCTCGCCGAACGGTGGGCGTCGGCGGCGCTGGGCCAGGACGTCCGCGTCTATCCGGACCTGGCCGGATCGCAACGGGTCACGCTGTACCTCATCCGCAGCAGGCAGATAGAACAGGAACGGCGCCTCAAGCGCCGGCGGGGCCTCGGCCGGGAATTCGAGAGCCTACGCGAATACAGGCAAGGCGACCCGTGGCGCGATCTGTGCTGGACGGCGAGCGCGCGGCGCGGCAAGCTCATCACGAAGGTGTATCAGGTCGAACGGGATCAGACCGTCTGGCTGGTCATCGACGCCGGACGCCTGCTGCGGGCGAGCCTCGCGGGCCTCACCAAGCTGGATTACGCGATCAACGCCGCGTTGAGCCTCGCGCAGGTGGCGCTGCACTCGGGCGATCGGGTCGGCCTGCTGGCGTACGGGCGCCGGCCGCAACTGTGCCTGAGCCCCGCGCGCGGCGCGGCGCATCTGCGGAGTCTCGTCGAGGGGCTCGCCGATGTCAGGGCCGAGCCGTCGGAAGCGGACCACCTGCGGGCGGCCCGGATGCTGCTGAGCATCCAGAAGCGCCGCAGTCTCGTCATCTGGCTGACCGACATGGCCGATTCGGCCATGGTGCCGGAGGTGGTGGAAGGGGCGTCGCAGGTGGGCGTGCGGCACGTGGTTCTTTTCATGGCGGTCGGCCAACCCGGCCTGTCGCGGGCCATCGCCTCGTCGCCGGCCACACCGGCGAGGATGTACCGCTACGCCGCGGGGCTGGAGATCGCCGAGAGGCGGAGCCTGCTGCTGAGCCGCCTGAGCCGGCGTGGGGCGTACACCGCCGAGGTGGAACCGGCCCAAGTCGGCGCCGTCCTCGTGAATCAGTACCTGCGGATCAAGGAGCGCGGGGTGATCTAGGCCATGTGGTTCCTGGCGCCGGCGCGTCCGGCCAGTGCCAGGTAACAGCCCAGCAGGATCGCGCCGGCGGAGCCGAGAAGGAACTTGGCCGGCACGGCCAGGGCGGTCGCGGAGATGAACCCCTCGATGATGCCGGCCACCACCAGCAGCGGGATGGTTCCCAGGATGAGCTGGATGGCCCGGCGGCCGCCGAGGACGAGCGACGCCGCGCGGGGAAGGTTGCCGGGGAACAACAAGGCGTCGGCGATCAGCAGTCCCGCCCCTCCCGCGATGAAGATCGCGGGGAGTTCGAGCGCGCCGTGGGGGGCGACGAAGCTCCAGAGCGACCGGCTCATGCCGGCCTGGTAACAGGCCGCCCCGATGACTCCCAGCAGCAGGCCGTTGTTCAGCAGGATGGCGATCGTCCCCAGGCCGGCCGTGATGCCGGCGGCCGCCGCGGCGAAGCAGACGGCCAGGTTGTTCGTCATGATGCCGCTGGCCGCCAGCGGCATCATGCGCAGGATCTTGTGCGTCCACATCTCGTGCCGCTGGATGGTGTCGATCATCTCGCCGCCGAGAAGGAAGCGCGGGAAGCCGGGATTGGCGAAGGTCATGACCCAGCCGGCGAGCGCTCCCGCCAGGAACAGGGCGCAGGCGGTCATGGTATAACGAGACGTTTCGCGGAACACCCGGGGGAAGCTCACGCGGTAGAAACGCACGATCCCCCCCCGCTGCCGCGGTGCGGTATGGTAGATGATGTTGTGCGCGTTGCACAGGAGCTGATTGAGATGCCGCGCGAACCAGGAACCGCTCGGATCTTCGCGCAGCGTGGACAGATCGGCCGCGGTCTGGCGGTACAGGAGGGCCAGTTCCCGCAGCTCGTCATGGGTGAGACCCGCCGGGCCTGAGCGGCCGCAGCGCGAGACGAGATCCTGCAGTCGGAGCCAGTGCGCCTTGCGCGGTTCGAGCCAGCGAGACGAGATCATGAGGGACCATCCGGGCCGATGACGTCGAGCCAGAAGCTTATCATCGAAACGCCTGAACTGATCCCGCTGGAATTCACGCTGGCGGGTGTGGGCAGCCGGTTCCTGGCTCTCGCTCTGGATTGGCTCATTCAAGCCGGCCTGACGGTCCTGATCGTGATCCCCTTCGTGGTGATGATCGGCGTGAGCGGGGGCCTGACCTCCGGATCCCCCTGGGCGCTCGCCGTTCTGGGTCTCCTGTTCTTCGGCATCCAGTACGGCTACTTCGCCGGGTTCGAGGCGGCATGGAGCGGGCAGACGCCCGGCAAGAGGCGCCTGGGTCTTCGGGTCATCAAGGATACCGGCCTGCGCATCGGTGTCCTGGACGCCCTGGTCCGCAACCTGGTCCGCATCATCGATGCCTTGCCGGGGATCTACGCCATCGGGATCGTCTCGGTGCTGGCCAGCCGCCAGAGCAAGCGCCTCGGCGACTACGTGGCCGGCACGGTGGTGGTGCTGGAGGTGCCGGTGCAGGAGGGGCGGCTGTCGATGCCGGCGGCCGGCGACGACGGCCCCGGGCTGATCGGGCAGCATCAAGTCGCCCGGCTCGGACCCGCCGAGCTCGAGCTGGTGGAGCGGTTCCTCCAGAGACGTGATCAGCTCGACGCGGACGTGCGCCGTGCCATGGCCGCCAGGATCGCCGAGCGGGTGAGGCGCGCGATCGATTCCTCCCCCCCGAGCCAGGATCAGCCGGAGGAATGGCTCGAGCAGGTGGCCCGGGCGGCGCGTCGCCTGGCGCAGTATCGCTGATCGGCCCGGATCGTCTCGGGGCCAGGGCCGCTCAGGCGGAGGCGCGCGCGCGCGGCGGCGCGGCCGAGCCCTCCGCGACCAGGACCGGCGAGGCCGCCAGCGTGTCCTTGCGGATGATGCGGCCGCTGGAGGGATCGACCTGGCCGAAGCTGAGCGTGCCGGTCGGGCAGCTCTGCACGCAGGCCGAGCAGCGCACGCACTCCGGATCCTCCATCGGGATGCCCTTGTTGGCGAAGTTCATGACGTCGATGCCCTGGTGGCAGACCGACGTGCAGACGTTGCACGATATGCACTTCTTCTTCTCCGAGAGGATCCGGAAGCGGGAGAACCTGGCGTAGATGTGCATCAGCGCCGCGAGCGGGCAGGCGAAACGGCACCAGACGCGGCCGCTGAACCAGAAGTAGGCGCCGTAGCCGATGATGCCCGCCAGGGTGACATCGACCACCCACTTGTAGTTGAGCTGGACGCCGGCGAGTGTCCATCCGTCGAACAACCCGGTGTACAGCCCCGCCAGCAACCGGCCGGCCGAGCTATCGGGAGCGGCCCAGCTCGCGATGCGCGCGCCCATCAGAAGAAACGCCACGGCCAGGATCACCTGCCCGGTCATGTTGACACGGTTCCAGACGGCTCCGTGCGGCATCTTGTTACGGTGGGTGTCGCCCAGCGTCTCCGCCATCGCGCCGCAGGAACAGATCCAGCCGCAGTACGCCCCCTTGCCCCAGAAGTAGATGATCAACGGGATCGCCACGAAGGTCTGGACCATGCTGATGGCGAGCCATGTCCACATCGGCTGCTCGGTGAAGGCGTTCCAGACGAAGAGGGGCCAGGCCAGGATGAAGCCGAACGACCGCCAGTACTCGCGGCCATGGCCGTAGTTGACCGCCGGGAAGAGGGCATCGGCGATCGTCTTGGTGAACCCATGGTCGAACCAGCCGTTGTTGCCGAGCAGAGGAAGGATGATGTACGGAAGCAGGAACAGAGGGACGATCTGGATCAGCGCGAGCGTCGTTGTCTGCAGCTTGACGTAGGGGGTCTTGCGGCGCCGGATCCGCCGCAGGCCGAAGATCACGATGAGCAGCGTGTAGACCGTGCTGTAGTAGAACCCGGGCTCGGCCAGGTTGACTTTCATCGTCCCCAGCAGCGTGGAAGGATCCGCCAGCATCGCCGCCACCCGTGGTCCCAGCCTGCCGAGAAGCGACGGGACGTTGAAAGGAAACCAGCCGTGCTGCCGGAACAGCTCGGTCAGGGAGGCTCCTTCCTTCCAGTTGTAAAGGAAGGCGCAGAAGAGCAGGAAGCCGATGAAGCCGGCCCATGTGGAGGCGCGCCACTCGCCGCGGATGAGCACGCCCGAGCGGCGGAAGAAATCCAGCGGCGCCTCGCGGCCGATCATGGTGAAGACGACGTCGTTCGGGATGATCTCTTCCCTGCCGTCG
>JBHHZN010000088.1:0-8590 GCA_046758155.1 Acidobacteriota bacterium
GATGGGAGCGGGCTTGACGGAGCCTATCTTCTCCAGGTCCGCGCGCACCGCGGAGGCGTTGCCCAGCACCACGATGGCGAGCTTGTCGGAAGGGAAGCGCGTGGAAGCGACACGCTTGACGTCATCCAGGGTGACGGCCCGGACACGCTCGAGGTATGAATCGAAGTAGTCGGCCGGCAGACGGTAAAAAGCGATCTCCGAGAGCGCTCCGGCCATCGACCCGGGCGACTGATGCCCGATGGCGAACGTTCCCGTCAGAAAACGGCGGGCCTTCTCGAGCTCTTCCTCGGTCGCCCCCTCCCTGCAGAACCTCTCGAGACAATCCAGCGCCACCTGGACCGTCTCGCGCGTCGTGGCGGTCTTGGTGAAGGTCCTGATCATGAACGGCCCGGTCTGGACGTGGGGATAGAACCCGCTCCTGGCGCCGTACGACAGCCCGCGGTTGACGCGGATCTCCTCGACGAGCCGTGACGTGAACCCTCCACCCAGGATCGTGTTGGCCACCAGCAGCGGCACGTAGTCCGGATCCTTGCGCGCGATACCCAGGCCGCCGATCCTGATCTGACTCTGGGTCGCGTCCGGCTTGTCGATCAGGTAGATCGCGCGACGCTTCGGACCACTCGGCGCGGGCAGCGGCTCGTGAGGCCCGTCCGGCCCCCGCCAGCCCGCGAACCTCCGCTCGAGCTGCGAGAAAAGATCGGCTGCATCGACATCGCCCACGGCTGTCACGACGACGCTGGACGGCACGTAATGCCGCTTGTGAAACGCGAGCACATCCTCACGGGTGATCGAGGAGACACTGGCCTCCCATCCGGTCACCGGATGCCCGTAGGGATGATCCTTGTACAGCAGCTCGGCGAACCGGCGCGTGGCCAGCGCGCCCGGATTCTCCCGGATCCCCTTCAGCGCGGCGATCTTCTCCCCGCGGAGCCGATCGACCTCCCCGGCGGCGAACGCCGGATGCAGGAGCACGTCGGCCAGCAAGTCCAGGCCGGTCGCGAGATCCTTGGCCAGAAATTCCGCCTCCAGATGGGTGGCGTCCCTCTCGGCTTCGGTGTCGAGCGACCCACCGGCGAAATCGACGGTATCGGCTATCTCCATCGCCGAGCGCGATGTCGTTCCCTTGCGCAGCAGATCGGCGACCATGTCCGCCAGCCCCGCCTTGCCGGCGGGATCCTGCGCCGAGCCGACGGCGACGACCACCCGGAAGGTGACGAGCGGCAGCTCGTGAAACTCCATCACCTGGATCCGGAGGCCGTTTCCCAGGACCCGGGTCTGCCACGGCGGGAGGCTGAAGCCGCCGGCGGCCCGTGCCTCGCCCGCCGACATGAGCGCACCGGTCATGATCAGAAAGGGCAGAGCCGAGGGATGCTTCACGAATGCGACTCCGGAACGAGCGTCACGACCGTGCGGCCGTCCGGCTTGAAGTACTTGCGGGCGACGCTGCCCACGTCGTCGGCGGTGACCTTGTCGATCCGATCGAGGACCGCATCCATCTCCTGGTACGTTCCGCCGAGCAGCTCGTAGAAAGCGACCCGCCCCGCCTTGCCCGCGTTGTCCTGCATGTCGCGCAGCGCGTCGGCGCGTATCTGGTTCTTCGCCTTCTGAAGGTCGTGCTCTCCGACCCCCGTCGCGCCGAGATGGACCAGCTCCTCGTAAATGGCCGACTCCATCCGGGACCCCTCCACGTCCTGCTTGCCCTGCGCGTAGACGACGAACAGCCCCGCCATCAGCGTCGGGCGAAAGAAAGCGTACACCTCGTTGGCGATCTGCTTCTGGTAGATCAGCCCGCGGTACAACCGCGAGGAGTCTCCATCCGTCAAGATGGAACGGATCACCTCGAGGGCCGCGTAGTCCTCATGCTTGAAGGCCACCGCCTTGTACCCGACCATCACGGCCGGCAGCTCGGCATGCATCCTGTGGATGATCCTCTTTTCCCCCTTCTGGGCGGGCTCCGCGTCGATGACCGCTCGGGGCGGTTCCTGGGCCGGGATCCCCTCGAAGGCGCGGCGCATCGACCGCACGACCTCCTCGGTCTCGACGTCGCCCACGATCGTGACGATCGCGTTGTTGGGAGCGTAGTAAGTCCTGAAGTACTTCCTGCAGTCCTCGAGGGAGATATTATCGAGATCCGGCTCCCACCCCACGATCGGCCAGCGATAGGGGGAGGCAACGAAGGCGTTCGACATGAGGACCTCGAAGATCTTTCCCTCCGGGGCGTTGTCGGTGCGCAGGCGCCTCTCCTCCTTGACGATGCTGCGCTCCTGCTCGAGGTTCTCCTTGGATATGGTCAACGCCCGCATCCGGTCGGCCTCGAGATCGAGCACCGTCTGGAGGCCGTCGCTGGAGACCTCCTCATGGTAGGTGGTGTAATCGTACCAGGTGCTGCCGTTGGAGTATCCTCCACCGGATTCGATGAGCTGGTCGAAGACCTTCGGACCGAACTTTTCGGACCCGTTGAACATCATGTGTTCGAACAGGTGCGATATCCCCGTGATGCCCGGCCGTTCGTTGCGCGATCCCACCTTGAAGAAGCTCGTGTAGCAGAAGGTGGGAGCGGAGTGGTCCTCGGCCACGAGAACGACCATGCCGTTGTTCAAGACCTGCCGGTGCACCGTGATTCCGCTGTAGGACGCCATGACCTGTTCTCCAGGAACCGCCACCGACATCACCATCACGACCATGACCGCGGCCACCGGCAGCATGACGGACGGCTGCATCGCAGATCCTCCTCGAGGGCGATCGAGGATAGCACCGCTTCTTCTGAGCGCCGGGGATGATAGCACGCTGCCGGCAAGGGGGAGCGGCCCGCGCGGGCGTGTTTCGGCGTGGCCCGGGCCGGACCGCGCGCGGTGACGGTGACCATCCCGCCGGGCGGCCGCAGGGCCCGCGCCGGCCCGAACATCGGGTGACAGCCACCGCCTGGTTGGGCTAACATCGCGCCACGGTTCACCCTGAAGATCGCCTCCTCCTCACGATCCGCAAGCGAGCGGAGCCGGAGACGACAATGTCTGGCAAAGCCAGCCGCACGGGCGCTTTCCTGGCCGCTCTCACCGCCGAGAGCACGGAAGCGATCCAGGCGCGTGAGATGAACATCCCCTTCCTGCCGTTCCGGATCGGCCGCGAGTCGCGCCGATCCGACTGGGTCGGCACGAGTTTGGCCGATGAGCGCCGCAGATCCTCTCCCGCCAACAACGACCTGTACCTGCCCGATCGAGCCGACCCGATGACCGTTTCCCGGGAGCACTGCCTGATCGATCGCGATGACGCGGGCTTCTTCCTGGCCGATCGCGGCAGTCGCTACGGGACGATCGTCGAGGGGGAGACGGTCGGCGGCCCCTCCGCGATCCGCCGGATCACATTGTCGGACCATGCCGTCCTCATCGTCGGCGCCTCCATCTCCCCGTTCATCTTCAAGTTTCGCATCGAGTCCCCTCCCACGCGATGAACCAACCGGGCCCCACGACCGTAGATCAGGCCATGCAGGGTGCAGCCGCCCCGGCGGGAGACGTCATCGAGGTGGAAAACCTGACGGTCGCCTACAGCCGGAACAAGGCTCTGGACGCCGTCACGGCGTCGTTCCCCGCCGGGGCGGTGGGCCTGCTCGGCCCCAACGGGGCGGGCAAGTCCACCCTCTTGAAGGTCCTTCTGGGGTTCGTCGCCCCGCAGCGGGGAACCGCGCGCGTTCTCGGCATGGACGCGGTCGTGTGTCCCCTGGACGTGCGGCAACAGGTCGGATACATGCCGGAGGTCGATTGTCACATCCCGGGCATGAACGCCGTGACGCTGACGGCTTACCTCGGGGAGCTGACCGGGATGCCCCGGATCGAGGCTATCCAGCGGGCGCACGAGGCGCTCTACTACGCCGGCCTTGGCGACGAGAGATACCGCAACGTGGAGACGTACTCCAGCGGGATGAAGCAACGGATCAAGCTGGCCCAGGCGCTCGTGCACGGGCCGCGCATCCTCTTCCTCGACGAACCGACCAACGGCCTGGATCCCAAGGGACGCATGGAGATGCTGTCGCTCATCCGCGATCTTTCCAGGCGCAAGCAGGTCAACATCGTGCTTTCCAGCCATCTCCTCCGAGACGTCGAGGAGACCTGCCGCAGCGTCGTGATACTCTCGCGCGGCAAGGTGGTCAGCCAGGGGACCATCGAGGCGCTGAAGGGAGCGGCCGGTGAGCTCTTCGAAGTCCGCCTCAAGGGGAACCGCGATCGGTTCCTGGAGGCGCTCGGGCGGCATGGCTGCCGGGCCGAGCCGGCCGAGGACGGCCTCCTGGAGGTCGTGTTGCCCGGCGGGACCGGATCCGCCGCCATCTTCGAGGCGGCCATGAGCTCCAAGGTCCAGGTGCGCCATCTCGTACGCAAGCAACCGACGCTCGAGGACGTCTTCGCCCGGGCGGTGGAGGGACGACAATGATGGCCGGTTTCCAGCAAGCCGGGGCCGATTCCGGCCGGAGGTCGAACGATGCCGATCTATGATCAGTCCTACCGGCCCTACCACGGCGACCTCGAGCCTCACACGTTCCGGTGGTGGACCATCGGCAAGGCGGGGCTGAGGCATTACCTGACGCGACGCCTGTTCTTGATCTTCCTGTTCATCGCCTCGATCCCGGCGATCGTCTGCGGCGTGCTGATCTGGCTGAGTCACCAGCCCGCCATGCAGGGTTTCACCCCGATCGACGCCGGCTTCTTCCGGAACTACCTCGCCTGGCAGGGGCCGTTCCTGATGCTGGTGTGCATCTGGCCGGGAGGGCTTCTCATCTCACGCGACTTGCAGACCAACGCCATCCAGCTCTACCTGGCCCGCCCGCTCACCCGCCTGGACTACGTGCTGGGCAAGTTCGCGATCCTCGCCGGTATCGGAGCACTGTTGATGCCGGTGCCGGCCCTCCTGTTGTTCCTGATGCAGATCGGACTGTCGGACAACCTGGATTTCCTCGGCCGCTTCTTCTGGCTGCCCCTGTCCATCGTCGGGTATTCTCTCGTGGTGGTCACGGGAGCCGGGCTGCTCTCCCTGGCGGTGTCGTCGATGACCAGGAGCAGCCGGTACGCCGGACTGCTCTTCTTCGCCATCGTCTTCTTCTCCCAGATCGGCGCCTTGGTGCTGCGCCTCATCACCGGCAACCACGCCTTCATCGTCCTGTCGCTGCCCGCTCTCGTGGATCAAACGGGCGGAATCTTCTTCGGGGGCCCCACCGAGTACGGCCTGCAGTTCGTTCCATCGATCCTCATGTACGGGGCCCTGATCGGCCTCGCCATCCAGGTCCTGAGACGGCGGGTCAAGGCCGTGGAGATCGTGACATGAGTTCGGGGAACGTGGTGCGCGCCGACGGCCTCTCTCGCTGGTACAAGCAGGTGATCGGCGTCAACGACATCAGCCTCGCGATCGGGTCGGGCATCACGGGACTGCTCGGCCCCAATGGCGCCGGCAAGAGCACCTTCATGAAACTGCTGACCGGGCAGATCAAGCCGAGCCGCGGCACGGTCGAGGTGCTGGGCGAACCCGTCTGGAACAACTCCACGCTGATGCATCGCGTCGGGTTCTGCCCGGAGCAGGACGCCTTTTACGGGAACATGACCGGCCTCAGGTGGGTCGAGGGGCTCTTGAGCCTCAACGGCCATTCCGCCGCGAAGGCGCGCGAGCTCGCCCTGGCGGCGCTTGGCACCGTCGATCTGCTGGAGGCCAAGGACAAGAAGATCGCGGCGTACTCGAAAGGAATGCGCCAGCGCATCAAGCTGGCGCAGGCCATCGCCCACACCCCGGACCTGCTGATCCTGGACGAACCGCTCGCGGGGATGGACCCGCTCGGACGGCGGCAGACCATCCGGCAGATCAGGCAATGGGCGGCGAGCGGACGCAGCATCATCGTGTCGAGCCACATCCTGCACGAGATCGAGGCGATGACACCCATCATCCTCCTGATCAACCACGGACGGATCGTCGCCGAAGGAAACGTGCACGAGATCCGGGAACTCATCGAGGATCACCCGCACCGCATTTTCATCCAGTGCGAGGGGCCGCGGAAGCTCGCCGGACGCCTGGTGGGCTGGCCGCTCGTGGCCGGGATGCGGCTGGACAGCGAGGGGCTGGAGATCCAGACGTCCCAGCCCGATATGTTCTTCTCGCGATTGCCCGAGGTCATCCTCACCGACAAGATCGAAGTGACCCGCCTGCTCTCGCCCGATGACAACCTGCAGGCCGTGTTCGACTACCTGGTGAAATGAACATTCTCCTGGCGACGTTCCGGCTGTCCCTGTCCGTCCTGCTGAAGAGCCGGCGCACGCTCGTGATGGGGATGCTGTGCTGCTTCCCGATACTCGGCGCCGCCCTCGGCGCCGCGATGATCGCATCGGGGATCGCCGAGCACGATCTGAGCGCCTACGGCCTCATCACCTTCCTGATGTCGCGCGGGTACGTCCACTTTTTCCTGGTGGTCGTGACCCTTTTCTACGGCACCGCTCTCGTGGCCGACGAGATCGACGACAAGACGATCACCTACCTCTTCATGCGGCCGGTGCCCAAGACCTCCCTCTACCTCGGCAAGTATCTCGCCTACCTGGCCGCGGCCGGCCTCATGCTGCTGCCGACGGCGACCGCGTCGTTTCTCGTCGCCATCCTGGCCGACCCCCCCGGCGAGGCGATCAGGCATTTCCCCACGTTGTTCCAGGATCTGGCGGTGCTGGCGCTCGGCATCCTGGCCTACGGCGCCCTGTACGCCCTGATCGGCGCGATCTCGCGACGACCGGTCTTCGTCGGGCTCGGATTCGCCGTCATCTGGGAAACAGCGGTGACCTTCATCCCGGGCTATCTCAGCAAGCTGACGATCAAGCATTACCTGCTGGCCCTCCTGCCCCATCCGGCCGGCCAGCGCGGCGTGCTGGCCTTGCTCGAAGCGCCCACCTCGAAACCCCTCGCTGTCTTCGTCCTGCTGGCCGTCACCGCCGCCCTGCTGGCCCTGGGGACCTACGTCTTCAAGCACAAGGAATACGTGCTCGAGCAGTGAAACTCGCCGGGTCCGTGCTACCGTGATGCATCAGGATGACCCTTGCGTACCGAGGGCGCCGATGCGCCCGTGCCACCGCTTGCCGTGGAACTCTCGGAGGGATCATGCACACACGCCCACGCGCAGCAGGAAAGCTGCTGCTCGCCGTCTGCTCGTTTGTCGTGATGTCGGCCGCCCCGGCGGCCCGTTCCGGATGGGCGCACGCCGCGGCGGCGGACGATGCCGCCCGGCCCGGACGCTTCGAGCGGCTAACCGAGCGGGCGTTCGCCTGGGTCGCCTCGGATGAACGTTCCTCCAACGGCGCCCTGTTCATCGGCGACCGGGAGGCGCTGGCCGTCGATCCCGGATTGACTCCGTCGATCGTGCGCGGCTTTCTGCGCGCGACCCGGCGGATCACCGACCGGCCGATACGCACCGTCGTGCTGACCCACTGGCATCCCGATCACGCGATGGGGGTGGTCTGCCTGACCGAGCGGACGTTCACGGTTCTCGCGCATCCTCAGACGCGGCGTAGCCTCGCTCAACGCGCCGCTCGACTCTTCAGGCGGATGGCGGATCGGGCCGAGGGGCGGGATGATCCGTTCGCCGGCCGGGAGTGCGAGGTCGACCTGCCGTCGATCTCGGCCGTCACCGGATCGCGATCTTCCACCCCGGCCCGGCTCACACTCGTGGCGACCTGATCGTTCGATCCCTGGATGAAAGCGTCCTCGTCACGGGCGACCTGTTCATGCGGGACGCATGCCCGTCGATGGGCGAGGGCAGCGTCCTGAAGTGGGTCGAGATCCTCGGCATGCTCGAGAAGACGGCGCCTCGCCACGTGGTGCCCGGACATTTCGCCCCCGGCACGGCCGCGGACCTGAGAAGGTTCCGTGACTATCTGACCGCGCAGATCGAGCAGGTCCGCTCCGGCCTCGCTCGCGGCAGGGATCCGGGTGAGATCGCCGCCGCCGTCGACCTTCCCGCGTTCTCCTCCTTCCGCGAGTTCCCGCAGTACGGCGCGACCTTCGCCGACAACGCCCGGACCATCGCGCGCGAGATCGCATCACGACCGGCCCCGCGTGGCCGGATCGCCGGGTTCACCCTGCGGGCCACCATCGATGCCGGCAGGAACCCGCACCAGATCGCCTTCTCCCCCGACGGCGGCAAGGCGTACGTCGCCGCGGCCGGATCGGATCGCGTGACGGTGATCGATGCGCGAACCTACCGGGTCGTGGGATCGCTCGACACGACACCGACTCCACTCGGCGTGGCCGTCGGGACCGGCGGCGCCCATCTGCTCGTCAGCCTCTTCGGCGCCGACGCCGTTGTGCGCTACGACATCGAGAGCAAGGAGGAGACGGGCCGCCTGGTCACAGGGGGCGCCCCGTCGTTGCTCGTGGGACCTAATCCGGACGGCACGTACCTGGTCTCCTCGGAAAAGGCCGACCGGCTGTGGGTGCTCGATGCGAAACCCTTCTCGTTGCGCCGGAGCTATCCCACCGGGAAGCGGCCGTTTCCCCCCGCCGCCACGTCGGACGGTCGCCTCGCGTTCGTTCCCGGCTACGACGACGGGACCGTGACGATCGTCGACCTGTGGAACCA
>JBHHZN010000089.1:0-8552 GCA_046758155.1 Acidobacteriota bacterium
ATATCCTCCTTCCCGTCAGTTACCGCATCATCATCCCGCCGCTCACCAGCGATTTCTTGGGTATTTTCAAGAATTCGTCGGTCGCGCTGACCATCGGCGTCATGGAGATCACGGCCCAGGCCCGGCAGATTGGCGAGTACACCTTCAACTATTTCGAGACGTTCACCGCCGCCACCGTCCTTTATCTGGCGGTCACGTTCATCGTCCTCACCGTCCTGGTCGTCCTGGGAGGGGTCGAGGCGGGGATCGAACGCTGGTCGAAGATCCTGATGCCCATCCTCGTGGTCCTGATGCTGCTGGTGATCATCCGGGGCCTCACGCTGCCCGGCGCCGAGGCCGGCCTCTCGTTCTATCTCAAGCCGGACTTCTCGAAGGTCAACGGCTCGACGATCCTGGCGGCGCTGGGACAGGCGTTCTTCTCGCTGAGTCTGGGCATGGGGGCGATGATCACGTACGGATCGTATCTGTCGAAGGACTCCAACCTCCGCCTGTCGGGCACCTCGGTGGCGATGTTCGACACGATCATCGCCCTGATGGCGGGGTTCATGATCTTTCCGGCGCTATTCGCGATGGGGAAAGACCCGGCGGCCGGGCCGACGCTCATCTTCGTCGTCCTGCCGGAGATCTTCCGCGAGATGCCGCTGGGAACGCTCGTCGGTGTGTCGTTCTTCATTCTCCTGTCGATCGCCGCCCTGACCTCGACAGTTTCGCTGCTCGAGGTGGCCGTTTCCTATTTCGTCGACGAGCGGGGGTGGTCACGCAGGAAGTCGGTCTGGGTGATCGGCGCCGCCTCCTTCCTCCTCGGCCTGCCCGCCGCGCTGTCCCAGGGGGCCGTCGGCTTCCTCAGCGACATGACCCTCTTCGGCAACCCCTCGTTGATGTACATCATGGATTTCATCTGGGGCAACATCTCCCTGGCCGTGGGGGCTCTCTTCCTGAGCTTGTTCGTCGGATGGATCTGGGGAGCGGACAAGGCCGGCGCGGAACTGGCGCAGGGCAGCTCGATCAGTCAAGCGGGGATCCGGTTCTGGGCGGTGTTCATCCGCTGGGTCTGCCCCGCCGTGATCTTCATCGTGTTGCTCAACACCATCGGCGGACTCGGCTGGATCCGTAACCTCTTCGGCGGGCCCTGAAGGGGCTCCGGCCCGGGCCCGGTGCAGGCCGGCACCGCCGGCCGCCCTGCGTGATAGAATTCCTCCGTCGATTTCTTCCCACGCGCCGACGACGCCGGCGAGGCGTGAACCATGAGAGGCAAGCCCCGGGCGGCGGCACGGCCGGCATGATCGGATTCCTCTCGCAGGAGGCTCTGAGAGCATGTCCTTGCTGGATTTCCTGGGCCTGGGCCCTCCCCAGGCCGAGCAGGAAGGCGCACCCACCGAGGCCGACACCATCAGGAAGATCGTGCGCGCCCTCCAGGAAATGGAGCCGGAGCGTGCCAAGCATCTCGCGGCGTTTGCCTTCATCCTGAGCCGGGTGGCGAACGCCGACATGCAGATCAGCGACGACGAACAGCGCCAGATGGAACACAGCGTCATGGCCTGGGGCGGACTTCCCGAAGAACAGGCCGTGCTCGTCGTCCAGATCGCCATCAACCAGAACGTATTGTTCGGCGGCACCGATAACTTCATCGTGACGCGCGAGTTCCGCGACAATTCCACACGACAGCAGAAGGAAGAGCTGTTGCACTGCCTGTTCGCCGTCTCGGCCGCCGATGACTCCATCTCCAGCGTGGAGGAAAACACCATAGCCCAGATCGCGCGCGAACTCGGGCTGGATCACCGGGACCTGGTCGCGATCCGTGCCGCCTACCGCGACAAGAGGGCCGTCCTGAAAAACCTCCCACGATCCGGCTGACCGGACCTCTCCGCCGGAAACGCCACCCGCCCCCGGCAGCCAACGCACGGGGGGTTTCGTCCCACGGGGCAAGTGTGGCAGAATCTCGGGCTTTGAGGAGACGGCCCACTGGGGGACCCCTCGGACCCTGACGGACGGAGGCTCATGGAACAGCTGCACCAGATCGTCGACACGCTGAAGCACTACGTGCTGGACTTTGGCATCCCCGCCGGCGGTGAAACGATCCCCCTGGGCGTCGTGTTTCTTCTGGGCGCCGGCGTCTTCCTCACACTGAGGCTCGGGTTCATCCAGATCCGCCGGCTGGGACACGGCTTCGGCGTCACGTCGGGCAAGTACGACGACCCGTCGGAGCCCGGCGATGTCTCTCACTTCCAGGCGCTCACGACCGCCCTGTCGGCGACCGTCGGCATCGGCAACATCGCCGGCGTGGCGATCGCCATCCACTGGGGCGGCCCCGGAGCACTGTTCTGGATGTGGGTGACCGCGGCCCTGGGGATGGCGACGAAGTACTCCGAGGTCACCCTGGCGCAGTACTACCGGCAGATCGAGAAGGTGGACAAGGACCCGAGGAAATGGGAAGGCTCGGTTTCGGGCGGCCCGATGTACTACATCGAGCGGGGGCTGGGCCCCGCCTGGAAACCGCTGGCCGTCTTCTTCGCGGTCATGCTCGGCTCGACCGCCTTCCTGACCGGCAATGCCGTTCAGGCCAACACGGTGGCGGACACGATGCAAACGTACTTCGGCGTGCCCGTCTGGGTCTCCGGAGTCGTGGCGGCCGGCGTTGTCGGTGTCGTGATCTTGGGCGGCATCACCCGGATCGGAAAAGTGACCGGCTTTCTCGCCCCCATCATGGCGGTGATCTACGTCGCCGGCGCCCTGCTCATCCTCATCATCCACTTCAACCTGATCCTCCCGACCTTCGCCCTCATCTTCCGGGAGGCGTTCAATCCCACGGCCGGGGTGGCCGGCACGGGCACGGGCGTGTTCCTCCTCACGATGACCTGGGGGGTGCGGCGTGGGCTGTTCTCCAACGAAGCCGGCCAGGGGTCGGCACCGATCGCCCATGCCGCGGCGAAGACCGATGAACCGGTTTCGGAGGGGGTGGTGGCGCTTCTCGAGCCGTTCATCGACACCCTGGTGATCTGCACGATGACCGGGCTCGTGATCATCATGACGGGTGTCTGGAAGGAACGGCTGCCCACCCAGCTGCCCCTCGACAGCGGGGACCTGTCCTACGTCAGCCTCCAGGACGACGGGCAATTCGTGTCGGTTGACGCCCCCAGACAGATCCGAGTAGTGGAGGGGATCCCGGTCGCGACCGGTACGGACGATCCCCGTCCTGCCTGGCACGAGGCGGCCATCGAGGAGCTGTTCGTCGACAAGAACCAGACCCGCCTGTTCACGGGAACGATCTTCCTGGGCGAGAAGCTGGCGCGCGCGGACGATGGATCGATTCATGCGTCTCTGTACGGAGACGCCGTGGAGAGCTCGGCACCGTTGACGATGCTCGGATTCAAGGAAGGCCTGCCGGGTGACTGGGGCGACATCATCGTCGTGGTGAGTGTGCTGCTGTTCGCCATCTCGACCGCGATATCCTGGAGCTACTACGGCGACCGCTGCGCGAACTACCTGTTCGGGACGAAGGCTGTGTTTCCGTACAAGATCGTTTACGTCCTGATGCACTTTCTGGGGGCGATCGTTCCGCTGCAGATCGCCTGGGAATTGGGCGACATCTTCCTCGGGGTGGTCATTCTGCCCAACATTCTGGCCCTGATCCTGCTCTCGCCGAAGGTGGCCGAGCTGACCAAGAGCTATTTCCTGCGCAGGCCCTGGATCGAAAACGCCGAGTCCCACAGGAGGGCCCTCGCGAAGAAATAGGGCTCTGCACGCGCGATCCCCCTCGCGCCGCCGGCCGCTCGTCGCCCCGGCGCCCCGTCATCCCCCCGGAGGGTCCTTCGCCGGGGCCGCGGCGGCCGGCCGTCGTGCGACTCGGTCACACAGCGGGTTTCCATACGGCCCTCGGTGGGTTAGACTATGCGTCGGTCGAGCATCACCCTGTTGTGAGGGTGCGCCCCCGGCGCGACGCACAGCGTCTTGTGCGCGGGCGTGCCATGACCGATGCGATCCCGAAAGGAGCCCCTCTCGATGAACGCCGCTCCCCAACGGCAGGTCGTCTCCCACACGCCCCCACGAGACGCGGTTCCCGCGCCGGACCTGTGCTCCGCCTACACGCGGGTGCGCGAGTGCTCGGAACGTCTCGTGGCCCCGCTATCCGCCGAGGATGCCGTCGTGCAATCGATGCCGCTGGCGAGTCCGGCCAAGTGGCACCTCGCCCACACGACGTGGTTCTTCGAGACGCTGGTCCTCGAACCGTGCGCCCCCGGATTCAAACCGTTCCGGCCCGAGTTCAAGATCCTGTTCAACTCGTATTACAATAGCATCGGCGAGCAACACCCACGGCCCGCCAGGGGGATGCTCACGCGCCCGACACTCGAGCAGGTCCGGGAGTACCGCCGCCACGTGGACGATCGCATGGAAAGACTGTTGCAAGGCGGGGGCCTCCCGGAGGAGATGCTGCGGGTCGTCGAGATCGGCCTGCATCACGAGCAGCAGCACCAGGAGCTGATCCTGATGGATGTCAAGCACCTCCTGTCGCGCAACCCGCTCTGGCCCGCCTACAAGCGGGGGGAACCGAGAGCGGCCGCGCCGGCCGGGGCGCCGCTGCGCTGGATGGCCCGGGAGGGGGGTCCGCACGCCATCGGCTGGGGCGGGGACGGTTTTTCCTATGACAACGAGCGACCCCGTCACCGGGTGGTCATCGAACCGTTCGAGATCGCCTCGCGGCCGGTGACAAACAAGGAATTCCTGGCGTTCATCGAGGACGGCGGCTACCAGCGAGCCGACCTGTGGCTGTCGGATGGCTGGGACGCGGTCAGGCGGGAATCGTGGCAAGCTCCGCTGTACTGGCGACGCCGCGACGGCGCATGGACGCAGTTCACGCTGTCGGGCGAGGTCGAACCTTGTCCCGAGGAACCCGCCTGCCACGTCAGCTACTACGAGGCGGATGCTTACGCGCGCTGGGCCGGCGCGCGCTTGCCCACTGAGATGGAATGGGAACACGTGGCGGCCCCGCTGCCGCTGGAGGGAAACTTCGTCGAGACGGGCCTTCTGCACCCGGCGCCGGTGGGCCCGGCGTCCGGATCGGATCCGCAGAAGATGTTCGGCGACGTCTGGGAGTGGACACGCAGCGCCTACGCGCCGTATCCGGGCTACTCTCCCCCCGCAGGGACCCTCGGCGAGTACAACGGCAAGTTCATGTGCAACCAGATGGTCCTGCGCGGCGGGGCGTGCGTGACGCCGGCATCGCACCTGCGCCCCACGTATCGAAATTTCTTCTACCCGGACAATCGCTGGCAGTTCGGCGGGATCCGGCTCGCCCGGGACCCGCGGTGAGCGCCCCGCTCAGGGCTCTGAGGCTGCAGGAAGACGCCCCCGGTGTCGATGTCTTCCGCGGCGACGTGCTGGCGGGGCTGCGATGCGAGCGGAAACAGATCCCGTACAAGTACCTGTATGACGAGCGCGGCTCCGCGCTCTTCGAGCGGATCTGCGATCTGGACGAGTACTATCTCACGCGCAGCGAACTGTCGATCATGGAGCAACATGTCCAGGAGATGGTGGAGGTGTTCGGCCCCCGCTGCCTGATCATCGAGTACGGCAGCGGCAGCAGCCGCAAGACCCGCCTCATCCTGGACCACCTCGAAAACCCCGTCGCCTACGTTCCGATCGACATCTCTACCAAGCCGCTCGCCGAATCATCGGCCGGGCTCATCGAGGCGTACCCCGAGATAGAGGTTCTGCCGGTCAACGCCGACTACACCGAGGCGATCCGCCTCCCCCGACCGCGGCGCCGGCCCGCCCGCAAGGTCGTGTATTTCCCCGGCTCGACCATCGGGAACTTCCTTCCCTCGGAGGCCTCCGCGTTTCTCGGTCGTATCGCGAAGGTCGTCGGTCCGGCCGGCGGCCTGTTGATCGGCGTGGACCTCAAGAAGGACCCATCGGCGCTCGAAGCCGCCTACGCCGATCGCGAGGGCGTCACGGCACAGTTCACCTTGAACCTGCTGGTCCGGATCAACCGGGAACTGGGCGGCGACTTCGACATCGATCGGTTCCACCACCTCGCGACCTACAACGAGATGCACGGCCGGGTCGAGATCTATCTGGTCAGCGACGTGACCCAGTCGGTTCACGTCGCCGGGAACCCGATCGCTCTGCGCGAGGGGGAGAAGATCCATATCGAGTATTCGTACAAGTACGACCTCGCCGGCTTCGAGAGGCTCGCGCGCGGGATCGGTCTGCGTGTCCGGAGGGTCTGGACCGATGCGCGGCGAGATTTCAGCGTTCAGTACCTGACGGTCGCCTGAACAGCAGCCTCGACGGTCCGCCTCCCCCCTCGGCCCGGAGCCTGGCCGGTGAGGATCCCCGATCAGGCCTGTCGCATCGGCTGGTAGCGTCCCGGCGAGGAAGCAACCCAGAGGCCACGCACCCACGCGGCCACGCCTTCGACCCCCAACGTGATGGAGGGCAGGACGAGCAGGGTCAACACGGCCGAGGAGATGAGTCCTCCCATGACCGTGCGGGCCAGGGGGTAGTAATAGATGCCGGACACCTGCGTCGCGCCGATGGCCAGCGGCAACAAGCCGACGATGGTCGTGCTCGCCGTCATCAGGATGGCCCGGAGTCGATCGCGGCCCGCCCGCAGGATCGCTTCGTCCCGCGACAGGCCGGCCTGACGCAGTTGATTCATGTGATCGAGCAGAACGATGCCGTTGTTGACGACGATGCCGATCAGGATCAACAGGCCGATCTGCGCCATGAGGTTGAAGGGGGTGCCGGTGACGGCGAGCAACCAGGCCGCTCCCGTGACCGAAAACGGGATCGCGAACAAGATGGCGAACGGCTGCGCGAGCGACTCGAACAAGGATGCCATGACGATGTAGACGAGGATCAGCGCCAGCATGAAGTTGGTGAGCATCTGGGAGTTCTCCTTGCCTTGCTCGATGATCCGGTCGTTCCAGGACCAGGAGTAGCCCGGGGGCATGTCGAGCGCGTTCATGTACGCCGCGATCCGCTCCCTGGTCTCGCCCCAATCGTCCCCCTCATACGTGGCGCTGACCGCCACGCGCACCTTGCGGTTCTCACGCGTGATCTGCTGCGCGCGGGTGACGATCTGGAAATCGGCGATATCGCCCAGAAGCACGGGCCTCCCATCCGAACCAGCCACCTGGATTCTCTTGAGATCCTCCAGGTTCTCACGATCCTCCCGCCGCAGAGCCAGCCATGTCTCGACCTCCCGGTCGCCGGCGTCGAATCGATTCAATCGCAGGCCGCCGAGCGTGAAGGCGAACACCTGGGAGACATCCTGCGCCGTCAGGCCGTTACGCGTCGCCTTGTCGCGATCGATGCGGACCTGGATCTCGCGCCGTCCTCGGTTGAGTGACGTGGAGACATCCTGGACCCCGTCCATCGAGGAGAGCAGCCGCTGGGCCTCATCGGAAAGACGCCGCAAGACGGCGCTGTCCTGCCCGAAGAACTTCACCGCGAAGAACGTGTTGCTGCCCCCCGCGTCAGCGTCCTCGTGGAAGTAGATGCGCGCCCCGGGCACATCGGGCAACCCGGCCCGTATCTTCAGGCGAAGTCGCTTGACGGAATCGTCCGAAAGATCGCGACGATTCAGCACGAGCGTCGTTCCCGCGCGGTTCTCGGCGTAAAAGCTGTATATCGAGCGGATACCGAGCTCCCCGCGGTGCGCCGCGAGGTAGCTCTCGACGACATCGACCGCCCTTTCCGCATCCGACTTGTAGGTGAAGTCGGAGAACTCGTACTGCAGAAACAGCCTCTCGTTGACCGTTGCGGAAAACATCGATGTTTCGACCATCCCGGTCGCAAACGGCACGAAGCCGATCACCAGCCCGACGATCACGATCAAGAACGTCCAGGCCCTGTGCCTCAGCGTCCAGCCGAGAGCCCCCACGTACCGGTCCTCCAGCCAGGCGATGCCTCTGACCGCCTCGGTTCCCTTGCGGCGAAGCAGTCTGGCGGACATGAGCGGAACGAGGGTGAGCGAGAGGAACAACGAACAGCCCAGCGCGATCGAGATCGTGGCGCCGACTTCACCCAGCCATGTCGTGAGGCTGGTTCCGGAGCCGACGATGAGCGGCAGAAAGACGATCACCGTCGTGAGGGTGGAGGAGGCGACCGCCAACGAGACGCGGCCGGCGCCTTCCAGAGCGGCCTTGCAGGTGTCCGGCTCGACGCGGTGACGCCTGTCGATCGATTCCAGCACGACGACGGCGTTGTCGACGAGCATCCCCACTCCGATCATCAGTCCCATCATCGACAGGAGGTTGAGCGTCTTGCCGAGAAAGAACAACACGCCGCACGCGGCGATGATCGAGAACGGGATGGTGAACGAAACGATAAGGGTCGAGTCGAGCCTTCTCAGGAAAACGTACAGGACGAGGATCGCAAGAACTCCGCCGATGGCTCCCGCGTTCTTGAGGCCATCGATCCCGGCAACGATCTCCTCCGCCTGATCTTCCCAGACGAACAGGCTGATCCCCTTCAGGAGGGGATCGCCGTTGATCTCCTCCTTGATGACCTTCGTGACGGCGCGGACGACATCGACGGTGTTCGCCGTG
>JBHHZN010000090.1:0-8493 GCA_046758155.1 Acidobacteriota bacterium
CGGGTTCCTCATGAACGTTCAGGAGATGGAGACCGCCCGCCGCCTGGACGCCCACATCGTCGTGCTGGTCTGGCAGGACAACGGCTACGGTCTCATCGAATGGAAACAGGAAAGCGAGTTCGGCCGCCATACCGATCTCCGCTTCGGCAACCCGGACTTCGTCCGGCTGGCCGAGGCGTTCGGGTGGCGGGGCTTTCGCTGCGAGAGGAGCCGGGATCTGGCGGCCACGCTGGAGGAGGCCTTCGCGTCGGACGGTCCCGCCCTCGTCGCGATCCCTATCGATTACCGCGAGAACCGGCTGCTGACCGAACGACTCGGCCGGATCGCATGCCCCCTCTGACACGCGGGGCCAGGAAAGGAAACCGAGCCATGGGTGACACACTCGCCGAAACCTACCCGTATTACCTCGCCGGCCGGCCGGCCGCGCCCAACGCAGACCTGGAGGTCAGGGACAAGTACACCGGACAGATCGCGACACGCACCGCCCTGGCGGACGAAGCGACCATCGATCGGGCCATCGAGGCCGCGGCGCGTGCGGCGGACCCGATGCGCCGGCTGCCGGCCTACGCCCGCCAGCAGGTCCTGCAGCATTGCGCCGGCCGTTTCACCGAGCGGGCCGACGAGCTGGCCATGGCGCTGTGCATCGAGGCGGGCAAGCCGATCCGTGACGCCCGAAGCGAAGTGACCCGCCTGATCGACACCTTCCGCGTCGCCGCCGAGGAAGCCGTCCGGATCTACGGCGAGGTCCTGCCCCTCGACATCACCGCCCGGGCGAAAAACTACACCGGGATGTGGAAGCGCGTGCCTATCGGCCCTTGCTCGTTCATCAGCCCCTTCAACTTTCCCCTGAACCTGGCCGCCCACAAGGTGGCGCCGGCCATCGCCGCCGGGTGCCCGTTCGTTCTCAAGCCGGCCAGCCTGACGCCGATCGGCGCCCTGATCATCGGGGAGGTTCTCGCCGAAACCGATCTGCCGGAAGGAGCTTTCTCCATCCTGCCCTGCGCGCGGCGGGCGGCCGGCGCCCTGACATCCGACGATCGCCTGAAGCTCCTCAGCTTCACCGGCTCACCCGCCGTCGGATGGGCCCTCAAGGCGCGGGCCGGCCGCAAGAAGGTGGTGCTGGAACTGGGCGGCAACGCCGGCGTGATCGTCGACGCGGACTCTGACGTTCAGGATACAGTCGATCGGATCGTGGTCGGCGCTTTCTACCAGTCCGGCCAGAGCTGCATCAGCGTCCAGCGGATCCTCGTCCACGCCTCCCTCTACGACGACCTGCGCGATCGGCTCGTCGCCGCCACCGAGAAGCTCACCATGGGCGACCCGAAGGATCCCGCGACGTTCATCGGCCCGATCATCTCGGTCGAGGAGGCCGAGAGGATCGCCTCCTGGATCGAGGCCGCGAGACGCGCGGGCGGCCGCGTCCTGTGCGGGGGCGAACGCAAAGGGGCCCTGCTGCGGCCGACGTTGCTCGAGAACGTCGAGCGGAGCGAGAAGCTCGTGTGCGAGGAGGTCTTCGGGCCGGTGGCGGTGCTGTCGCGGTTCGAGGATTTCGACGCGGCGCTCGAAGAGATCAACGACACCCCCTTCGGCCTGCAGGCCGGCGTCTTCACGCGCGATGTGTACAAGGTCCAGCGCGCCTGGGACCGGCTGGAGGTCGGCGGCGTGGTGATCGGCGATGTTCCCTCGTGGCGGGTCGATCACATGCCGTACGGGGGCGTGAAGGGCAGCGGCCTCGGCCGCGAGGGGATTCGATTCGCCATCCAGGACATGACCGAGATCCGCCTCCTGGTCCTGCGGGATCTCGGCTGACGCGGGCCCGCCGGGCCGGAGCCGCTCAGGAACCACCCGCGGCCGGCGCGTAGGCCGCCACGAAGCCTTCCACCGCCGATGCGGCCACCGTCAGCGGACTGGCGAGATACATCTGTCCCGGACCCGAACGGCCCGGGAAGTTGCGATTCTGCGCCGAGATGACCACCTGCTCGATGCTCGACGATGCCCCCGGGCCGGCGTTGATGCAGGCCCCACAGGAGGGCTCGACGATGCGGACTCCCGCCTGCTGGAAGATCCGGTCATATCCCTTCTCGATGCAGTAGCGCTTGACTTCCTGGGCCCCGTACTGGATGAAGAACTCGACGTCGGGATGCACGCGCCGGCCGCGGGCGAGCTCCTCGGAAAGCACGCGAGCGTACATGTCCATGTCCGTCCGCTTGCCCGCCGTGCACGATCCCCCGTAGGCGATGTCGATCTTGACGCGCTGCCCGAGCCGATCGAGCGGAACGCCGTTGCCGGGGTCCCCGGGCGTCGCCACGATGGGCTGCATCGTGGAAGCATCGAACTCCAGCGTCTCGGCGTACACCGCCCCGGCGTCGGAGGCCAGCCCCTCGCAGAGTTTCTCCGCGTCGCGCCTCGAGAGGCCGCGATGGCGCACGAGAAATTCGACCGTCTTGGCATCGGGCGCCACGATGCCGGTGAACCCACCGACCTCCGCCGCCATGTTGGTCATGGTGGCCCGCTCGTCGATGTCCAGAGCCTGCACCGCCGGCCCGCAGTACTCGATGATCTTCGCCAGCGCCTGACCGCTTTTCACGTACGGATGCGACAGGATGTAAAGCATGAAATCCTTGGCCGTGACACCGTCCGGCTTGCGCCCGTTCACGACGATGCGCACCGTCTCGGGAACGCGCACCCGCACATCCTTCGTGATCCAGGAATTGAAAACGTCCGTCGTGCCGATGCCGAACGCGATGCATCCCAGGGCGCCGGAGTGGGGCGTGTGCGAGTCGCTGCCGACGACGACCTGCCCGGGCTCGGCAAGGGCCTGGTACACGATGCTGTGACAGATCCCTTCGGACCCCTTCACCGGGCCGTCGATCTCGCCGTGCAGGCGAATGCCCTGTCGCTCGGCGAACGCCTGCTGCTTGGCGGCGAGCGCATGGGCCAGATCGAGCAGCCCCATCTTGACCCGCTCCGGCGGCATCACATCGTCGAGGAACGTGAGATGATCGCGGAAGAAGTAAACCGACGACGGATCGGTGACTTTCTCATCGCGGCCGACGAGCGACTCGAAGAACATCGCGCCCATCGGCGTCACGTACTCGTGACTGAACCGGATATCGCACCGGAGGAACCCGCAGTCGCCCGGGCGGACGGCCGGCACCCCCACGGCATCCGCCGCGAGGTCGGTCACCATGTGGCGCGCGAGGATCTTCTCGCCGATCGTCATCGGCCGCGCCGGCGTGGTCACCCGCGGCAGCTCGACCTTGCCCTGGAGCCTCGCCACGTTGAACGGGAACAAGCCGCCGTACTCGATGATCTGACGCGTGATCGGGTCTTCCCCCCGGGTGAACTCCTCCAGGGGAATCTCCTCCCCCCGGCGGATGCGATCGATCAGGCCGAAGTCGGTGCTGGTGAGCAGGCCCAGGTTCTGGCAGTTCTGCTTGTAGATCCTCTCCAGGCTCCTGGCGATGATGATCCTGATGCCGGCGCACATCTCCGCGTAGGGGGATTGTTCACGGCTCGAGCCCTTCCCGCGCCGCCGGCCGGCGACCGAGGCCACGAACCCTCCCTTGCGGATATCACCGGCCTGGACCGGGAACTCACCGCCCGCGCGCAATCCCAGGTACGGGAAATCCCCCAGCTTCTCGTCGAAGTGAAAGCAGATGTAGGCGGGGGTGATCTCGTCGGTCGAGATGTCATCGCGCAGGGGAACGTCCTCCGAGATGGGAACCTCGTCCCCCGCGATCTGGCGGCGAATCACGCCGGCATCATCGGCCAGCAACAACACCCGGCCCTGGTTGCGCAGCGGGGCCGGCTGCTTCGACACCTCGCGCCTCAGCAACGACTCCATCATGATGATCGCAGTGTAACACAGCGAACCGCAGCGACCCCGGCCCGCGTCGCCCGATCGCGACGGCACCGCGCACCCGGGACACAGGGCGCATCGGCCGAGCCGCCGGAAGCGTGCTACCATGCGTCCGGTGAAAGAGAGCGGGAAAGGCGGGGCAAGACGATGGGACAGGGCCAACCGGGATCGGGAAAATACTACCAGCGTGGCCTCGGCCTGCGCGTGGCCATTCAGGGATCGCTGGAGAAGGATTACCACAGCGCCCTGGTGGACCGCGTGCGCCAGGCGGGCTTCCACCTGGCGACCGGCGACCTGACCATCCGGCTGGCCTCGGAATTCGGCTTCTGCTACGGGGTGGACCGCGCCGTCGAGTACGCCTACGAGACGGTCGAGCGATTCCCCGATCGCCGCGTCTTCCTGACCGGCGAGATCATCCACAACCCGCGCGTCAACGAGCGCCTGGAAAAGATGGGCATCCGCTTTCTCACCAAGAACGCCGCTCTCGCCGCCGTGCCCGGCGACCTCGGACCGAGCGACGTGATCATCCTGCCCGCGTTCGGCGTCCCGATGCCGGTCTTCGAGACACTGCGGGACCGCGGGTGCATCCTCGTGGACACGACGTGCGGTTCGGTCCTCAATGTCTGGAAGAACATCGAACGCTACGCGCGCACGGGGTTCACCTCGGTGATCCACGGCAAGTTCGCTCACGAGGAAACGCGGGCGACCGCCTCGCGGGCCCTGAAGAGCCCGGGCGGCCGGTACCTGATCGTGCGTGACATGAGCCAGGCGGAGATCGTCTGTGACTACATCCTCCGCTCCGGCCGGGGCGCCTCCGACCCGGCGGCCTTCCTCGCGACGTTCGCGCGGGCGGCCTCTCCGGGGTTCTCGCCCGATCGGGACCTGCAGCGAATCGGCCTGGCCAACCAGACGACGATGCTGTCGTCGGAATCCATGGCCATCGCGCAAAAGCTGCGCGAGGCGATGCTCGAGCGTTACGGCGAAGCCGAGCTGGCGCATCGCTTCAGGTCGTTCGATACGATCTGCAGCGCGACCCAGGACCGCCAGGACGCCGTGATCAGCCTGGTCGCCGAAGGGATCGACCGACTGCTCATCATCGGCGGCTACAACAGCAGTAATACGAACCACCTCGCGTCGATCGGCCAGAAGACCGTGCCGACCTACCACATCGACTCGGCCGGGTGCATCCTCGGACCGGAAAACATCCGGCACAAGCCCGCCGGATCCCGCACGGAAACCGTCTCACCCGATTGGTTGCCGGCGGGACCGGTGACGGTGGGGATCACCGCCGGCGCGTCGACACCCGACGTCATGATCGGCGAGGTCATCGAGACCGTCCTGCGCTGCCGCGGGCTGGAGGTGCCCGCGACGGAGGGGCTGCCGGCCTGATGTGCTAAACTGACCTGGGGCAGTCATCGCGGGCAAACGGCGGGAGAACCGGGAGCACGCCGCGGGAGGGTACACCGAATGGCTCCGCGTATCAGCACGTTCGATGAGTGGATCGATTACTTCCACGCATGGCAGAAAGACATCGGATTCCCCACGGACCTGATCGCGGGGTTCGAGTTCGGCGCCAAGTACGAGGAGCCGGCAACCGACGAGATCTCCTTCGGGGACTATCGCGGTGAGAAGCGGTGGAGGCGGGTCATCGATATCCCGGATCAGAGGATCCGCGACGCCTTGCAGCACCTGATCGTGTACCAGGCCGACACCGAGTTCGGTTCCGTCGAGCAACAGCGGCGCCTGGCCGAGATAGCTCCCTCCGAATACGACTTGCAGTCGCTCGTGCGCGTCATGCGCGAGGAGATGCGACACGGCTGGCAGATGTGCCATGTCCTCGTGAGCAACTTCGGTTACTCGGGGCGCGTGGAAGCCCAGAAGCAGCTCGAGCGACGATCCTGGAAGAACACGCGCCTGCTGGGCTCGTTCAACGTAGACGTCGACAACTGGCTCGATTTCTTCGTGTACACCGAGTTCATCGACCGGGACGGCAAGTTCCAGTTGCGGATGCTCTCGCATTCCGGGTTCGTGCCGCTGGCCGCGTCGATGGGGCCGATGCTCAGGGAGGAGGCGTTCCACCTCGGCACCGGCCATACTGGCCTGAAACGAATCGTCTCGGCGGGAGTGATCCCGGTCGATCTGATCCAGCGCTGGTTCCACAAGTGGATTCCAACGGCCTACGATCTGTTCGGTGTCGATGGTTCTTCTTCGGCCGAATGGGCCTATGTCTGGGGACTCAAGGGTCGCTTCGACGAGGACACGAACACCGAGCCGGCGCCGCGGGAACATCTCAACGAGTACGCCCGGCAACTGTACCACCAGGACATCGTCAATCATGTGAACGCGCTCAACAGCCTGCTGCCCCCCGGCGGACCCCGCCTCACGGTGCCCGACGTGCGATTCAACCGCGGGATCGGGGACTTCGCCGGACAGTGCTACAGCATCACCGGCGAGCCGATCGAGCGCGAGAAGTATCCCGCCTATCTGGCCACCGTGCTCCCCACCGAGAAGGAGCAGGCCCGGCTGGAGGAACTGTTCAAACGACCAGACTGGATCCAGCCGCCTCGGCGGCACCCCGCCACCGACGCTCACCGCGCGTCGAGATCCTGAGAGGAACCGATCGATGCCGAAGACGTTCCATGACCTCGTCGCCGAGGCGAGGGCCCGCATCAAGGAAATCGACGTGGCGGGCGCCGCGGCCGCCATCGCCTCCGGAGACATCGTCGTGGTGGATGTCCGCGAGCCCGACGAGTTCAGCCGCGGCCACATCGAGGGAGCCGTCAACATCCCGCGGGGGGTGGCCGAGATGGGCATTCCCCGCCGGGTCCCCGATCCTCGGACGCGTATCCTCTGCTACTGCTCCGGCGGAAACCGTTCCGCGCTCGTGGCGGACAACCTCCGGCAGATGGGATACGAGAACATCGAGTCCCTGTCGGGGGGATTCCAGGCCTGGACGCAATCAGATCAGCGCGTCACCCACTGACCCCACCCAGGCCGTGGATGGGCCGGGCGCCGGATGCCGGGAACTCCCCGCCGTGCCGTCCTAGGCGGTCAAGCAGATCTCCGTCTTGTGGAAGGCTTTCTCGAACATGAAGGAATCGATCAGGTCGGCCACGACGCGCGGAAGTTTCGACTCGTCGATGCGCTCCATGATGATCGCGTCGCCGAACCAGTAATCGCCCTCGGCATCGCCTGATTCGCCTCGGGCCCGCTCCATGGTCTGCTTGATGAACTCGAGCGTGGTGACGGTACCGCGGTAGCTGGATCCGTCCTCCATATGAACGACGAGGTCCGCGACATCAGCATCGGGATTCATGGGCTCCTGGTGGGGCCAGGAGAGCTCGACACGCGACACCTTGTGGCCGTCGATGTATTCTTTCTTCGTCGACATTCTTTCTCCGTACGAAGTGAGTCTTGCTCAGCGCAAGAAATCGTTGAAGTGCTCACAGATACTAGCGCGGAACGAAGCCCAGGTCCAAGCCTGATCGCCTCCTCGAGGCGGAAATCCGACCCCGCACCCTGCTGCCCGCCGCCGCCCCTGGCGCACGGCCTGCCGGAGGGCCGCCGGGATGCATGAGGCCAACCCCGACATCCCGACGAGTTTCGTCGCTTTCGACACGGAAACAACCGGCCTGTCCCCCCTCACCGATCATGTCCTCGAGATCGCGGCCATCCGGTTCGGCCTGGATGGCTCGACCCGAGCCGTCTTCGAGAGGCTCGTCGATCCCGGCGTCCCGATTCCACCTGCCCTGACCGCGATCCACGGGATCAGCGACACGATGGTCCGGGGACAGCCCTGCCTCGAGACTGTCCTGGACGAGTTCATCGAGTTCATCGGCGATGCGGTCCTGGTGGCCCACAACGCGCCGTTCGATGTCGCCATGCTCCTGGTGCCGCTGGCCCGCATGAAAGATCGATCACGGGGTCCGGGCTCGCGGCCCCGTCTCTCGCCGGCCGGCAACCTCGTTCTGGACACCTGCGCGATGGCGCGGCGGGTCCACCCCGGCTGGCCCGGTTACAGCCTCGGCGTGCTGGCGCGACGGCTCGGGATCCTGCACGAACGAGCCCACCGGGCTCTGCCCGACGTGGAGGCCTGCCGGGCCCTTTTTCTCCGGTTGCTGGCCGAGGTGGCGCACCCCGTGACGATCCCGGCGCTCATCCGCCTGAACGGCTCCGAGCTGCGGTTCGGCCGGGCCTGCTTCCCGCCGGAGGCCTTCGCGGGCCGGGGAGCCGATCGGGATCGCCTCGTCTCGCCCGGCGAGGCCTTCCGGCCGGCCGAGCGCGTCTGGATCGAGTACCACGGGGGCTCGAAGGGAAGACACGCGCGCCCCGTCACCCCGATCACCCTGCTGCGCCAGGGTCGCAAGACGTTCCTGCTCGCGCTGTGTCACCTGGACGGATGTCTCAAGAACTTCCGCCTCGACCGTATCCGGCGGGTGGCCCCGGGGCCTTCTCCTCCCGCCGCCTGGCGCTCGGACGAGGGATCGCGCAGATGAGCGAGGATCACCTTCGCCCGATGCCCGTGCTGAGACGAGGCATCCGTTCGAGCCGGCCGCGGACCTCTTTCGCGCTGCAGCCGGAGATCTGAACGGTCTTGTCCTTGCTGGTGAAGCCGACGATCACCTCCACGC
>JBHHZN010000091.1:0-8492 GCA_046758155.1 Acidobacteriota bacterium
GAAGCTTCGACAGCAATTCGGAATTCTCGATCGAGATGGTCCCGACCAGAGTCGGCTGCCCTCTCCTCTGCAATTCGCCGATCTCCTCCACCACGGCGTCCCATTTCTCGGCCGCTGTCCGGTAGACCAGGTCAGGATACTCGGTGCGGATCAACGGCCGGTTGGTCGGGATGACGACCACCTCGAGATCGTAGATCTTGTCGAACTCCACGGCTTCGGTGTCCGCGGTCCCCGTCATCCCCGACAGCTTGTCGTACATGCGGAAGTAGTTCTGGAATGTGATACTGGCGAGCGTCTGGTTCTCTCGTTCGATCCGCACCCCCTCCTTCGCCTCGACGGCCTGGTGCAGGCCGTCACTCCAGCGCCGGCCGGGCATGAGCCGCCCGGTGAACTCATCCACGATGAGAACTTCACCGTCTTTCACCATGTAGTCGACATCGCGTTTGAAAAGGACGTGGGCGCGCAACGCCTGGTTGACGTGGTGGAGCATCTCCATGTTGGAAGGGTCATAGAGGTTGCCGAGACCCAACGCACGCTCCGCCTTTTCGATCCCTTCCTCCGTCAGCGTGACCGTCCGGGCCTTTTCATCGACCTCGTAATCGATCCCGCTCTTCAGGCGTGGGATCACCTTGTCGACCTTGTAATACTTGTCGGTGGAATCCTCCGCCGGGCCGCTGATGATCAGCGGCGTGCGGGCCTCATCGATCAGGATGCTGTCCACCTCGTCGACGATCGCGAAGCGATGGCCACGCTGCACGAAACTGTCGACCGTGTACTTCATATTGTCGCGCAGGTAATCGAAACCGAATTCGTTGTTCGTTCCGTAGGTGATGTCCTTGGCGTACTCCTCCTGCCGCTGTGTGTCGTTGAGCCCGTGCACGATGACACCGACGTCGAGCCCCAGCGCCCTGTAAATCTCGCCCATCCATTCCGCATCGCGCCGCGCCAGGTAGTCGTTGACCGTGATGACATGAACACCCTTGCCCTCCAGGGCATTGAGGTACACCGCCAGCGTCGCGACGAGAGTCTTTCCCTCGCCCGTCTTCATTTCGGCGATCTTGCCCTGGTGGAGAACCATCCCGCCGATCAGCTGAACGTCGTAGTGGCGCATTCCGACCGTGCGGCGGCTCACCTCGCGCGTGACCGCGAACGCCTCGATCAGCAGGTCATCAAGGCTGGCGCCCTGATCGAGTCTCTGCTTGAGCTCGGCGGTCTTGGAGCGCAGTTGATCGAGGCTCAGATCCTGCATCTTCGGCTCGAGATCGGTGATCGCGGACACCAAGGGCTGGAGCCTCTTGATGTCGCGATGGTGCTTCGTGCCGAAGACTTTGGTGATGATGGAATTGAACATCAGACGAGCACCCAACCAGGAGCCGCAGGGAACGGCTTTTTGGACACTATAGCAAAAAGTCCTGGCGAGTCAAGGAGTTCGGCGAGCCCGCCGGTACCTCAGAAGCCGAAATCGTCGTCGAGGATGTACTGGACGGGATTCACTCTGGTGTTGTTGACGAGGACCTCGTAATGCAGGTGGGCTCCCAGGCTCCGACCCGTGCTCCCGACGTAGCCGAGCACATCGCCGCGCTTGACCTTCTGGCCGGGCTTGACGGCGAACTTTTCCAGGTGGGCGTAACGCGTCGTCAGCCCGTTTCCGTGGGAGAGATAAACGACATTGCCATACCCGCCATAGCGTGACGCCTTGACGACGATCCCTTCCGCCGGGGCCAGGACCGCGGTCCCCCTGCGCGTGACCAGGTCCACTCCCTTGTGGAATGCCCTCTGGCCGGTGAACGGATCACGTCGCCAGCCGAACCCGTAGGAAGTCATCCCCTTGACCGGCGCTATCGAAGGAGTGGAGGACAACAGGAGACTCTGGTCGCGATAGACCCTGTTGAGTACATCGAACGATCGTCCGAGGACATCGGAGCGCTCGTCCAAGTTGTCGAGCTCCGACTCCAGCTCCGGCGGATCCATCGGCCGGAGGCCCCCCACGCCTTGCGCGGTGGGAAGATCCTCCACACCCGCCATCAGGGCGAACTTCGTGGCCTGGTCCTCGAACCGCACGAGTCGCTCGCGGATCTTGGCGATCTCGGCGCTGGCCTGCTTGAGCTGGTCGTTCTCTTCACGCAGGGCGGCCAGCTCGCGCGCCTGGCGCTGGCCCTTGTGCACGACGATCGGCAGCAGCACCGTCGTCGCGATACTGATCGCCAGGAATCCGAGGATACCCCACACAGCGAAGCCACGCAGCTTGACGCGCCACACCTTCGCCCGGGATCCGGGAAGGATCATGACGGTATAGGAGCGCTCGCCCACGGGAACTCCAAATTGTTTCGGTTGGACCGAGGCGGCGGATCTTAGCACAGCAGCCGCACCGGGCAAACCCTATTGAACCGGAAGATAGTGTCCCCTGTGGACGATGACAACCGCCCGGCGGGGCCGACACCCCGGCCCTGGCGAGATCCCTTGATGAGAGCGGACAATTCTGCCAGAATCCGTCCCGTGAGCGATGTCGGTGGTTTCCTGTTCGTCGGGTTCGGGGGCACCCACCTGACCCCCGAGACGCGTGCCTTCCTCCGTGCCATCCGACCCGGTGGGATCATCCTGTTCAGCCGCAACATCACCGGCGCCGAGCAGGTCCTCGAGTTGATCGCCGATCTGAAATCCCTCTACAGCCCGGCGCCGGTCCTGGGAATCGACGAGGAGGGCGGCCGAGTCAGTCGGCTGCGCCCGCTGTCACCCACCCTCCCACCCGCCGCACGGCTGGCGGAATCCGGCGATCCGAGCCTCGTGCGCGAGATGGCGGCGTCGCTCGGGGAGGTTCTCGCCGCGCTGGGATTCGATCTCGACTTCGCCCCCGTCGTGGACCTATGCCGGGCAACGGCGCCCAACGGCATCGCGGACCGTTCCTTCGGGATTGACCCGGAGACGACCTGCGCCATGGCGGGCGCCTACCTCGAAGGCCTGCGCGAGGCGGGCATCGCGGGCTGTTTGAAGCATTTCCCCGGCCTCGGTCCCACGGGGCGCGACTCGCACCAGCATCTGCCCCGCATCGACAAACCGGAAGCCGACTTTCGCCGGGATGATCTGTTGCCCTTTCGGAGGCTCCAGGCCCGCGCGCCGGCCATCATGATCGGCCATGGTTATTACCCTTTCCTCGCACCGCATCGGCCGCTGCCGGCCACCCTGGCACGATCGGTGGCATCGGACCTCCTGCGCGGCGAGGTCGGGTTCAAGGGGCTCGCCCTGGCCGACGATCTCGAAATGAAGGCGGCCTCCTCCGCCCTCGCCTACGAGGAACTGGCGCCCCGGGCTTTCATCGCGGGCTGCGACATGCTCCTTGTCTGCAGCCGGCGTGACGCCATCGAGCACTGCCGCCACGGGCTCCTCGAGAGCGCCGAGCGAGGCCTCATCGATGAGGATCGCCTCCGCGCTGCCGGTCGCCGACTGGACGCCCTGCGGTCCCATCTTCGTCCGGTCGCGTCCGATCCGCCGTGCCTGGAGCGGTTCGAATCGGCCCGAGCCGATCTCATCTCACGGCTGGAGGCTGCCACCGGTTAGACGCCGGTAAATGTCAAGGTAGCGGCGTCGCGTTCCTTCGACGATCTCCTCCGGAAGGGCCGGCACGGGGGGGGTCTTGTCCCAGTGGATCGATTCCAGGTGATCTCGCACGAATTGCTTGTCGAAAGAGGCGGGCGACCGGCCGGGCTCGTAGCTCTTTGCGTCCCAGAACCGTGAGGAGTCAGGGGTCAGCACTTCGTCGGCGAGGACGATCCGTCCATCCAGACGGCCGAACTCGAACTTGGTGTCCGCGATGATGATCCCCGCCCTGCGCGCCACGGCGCTCCCGCGACGGAACAGTTCCAGGGAGAGATCGCGCAACCGGACGGCCGCCTCGCTCCCGATCCGCTCGGCCATCTCATCGAAACTGATATTCACATCATGGCCCGAGGTCGCCTTGGTTGCCGGCGTGAAAATCAGTTCGGGGAGCTGGTCCGCCATGCGCAGTCCCGCCGGCAGAATGTTTCCGGACACGGCCCCCGTTTCCAGGTACTCCTTGTACCCCGAGCCCGCGAGGTAGCCGCGGACGACGCACTCGACGGGAAACATCTCCACCCGCCGCACCAGCATGGAGCGGCCATCCAGGACCGACCTCTGTGCGTGCAGCAAGGCGGGGTAACGGTCCACATCGGCCGTGATCAGGTGGTTCTCCACGACATCCCGCAAGGTCTCGAACCAGAAGAGGGACAAACCCGTGAGAACACGGCCCTTGTCGGGGATCCCGTTGGGCAGGATGTGGTCGAAGGCCGAGATCCGATCCGTCGAGACCATCAGCAAGTTACCGTTCAGTTCATAGATATCCCGGACCTTGCCCCGAGCGTAGAGTTTGATACCCTGTAGCTCGGTCTGCAAAACAATGGCCATCCTTGCCCCCTTGAAGGCTGTCAGTTCGAACGGAAGGTGCCGATGGTAGCAGATGGTACGGGCCCCAAGGAAACTCCCCTCCGTCGGCGAGTTGTCGCCGAGGGCCACTTGATCGACACCGGCCTGATGTCCAAGTACCTCGATATCGTACTGGAAAACGGCGGCCGTTATGAACTGCTGCGTTTCGATATCGGACGGACTCTGAGCGACTACTCCAAGGTCGAGATGGCCATCAGCGCGCCGAACGTCGAGGGACTGGAGAGGATTCTCGAGAACCTCCTCGCGCTGGGCTGTCACATGGTCGAGGAGGCCGATCCGGTCATCCTGCGCCCCTCGACGCAAGACGGCACGGTCCCCGACGAGTTCTACTCGACGACCAACCACCACACGCGCGTGTTTCACGACGGCCGATGGCGCGATGTGGCCGATCAACGCATGGACGCCGTGATCGTGCTCGACGAACGCGGGCCGCGCTGCGTCAAGTTACGCGATGTGAGCGCCGGCGATCTGGTCGTCTGCGGCCTCGCCGGTGTGCAGGTCTTCCCGCCCTTCCGTCCAAAAGAGCAGAGCGACTTCGTCTTCATGCATAACGAGGTCTCCTCGGAGCGGCGCGTGGAGCTGGCGGTCGCCTCCCTGGCGGCAACCATGAGGAAACTGCGCGTCCAGAACGGCCGGATGGTGGTCGTCGCCGGCCCCGTCGTGGTTCACACGGGCGGCTCCGAGCATCTGAGTCGCCTTGTCCGCCGGGGCTACGTCCAGGCCCTGCTTTCCGGCAACGCGATCGGAGTTCACGATGTCGAGGCGTCCTTGATGAGAACTTCCCTCGGCGTCGATCTGGGCACCGGCATCCCGGTCTCGGAGGGCCACAGGAACCACATGCGGGCGATCAACGTGATCCGGACCCATGGGTCACTGAGAAAGGCGGTCGCGGCGGGAGTGCTTCAATCGGGCCTGATGTTCGAATGCATCCGCCACGGCGTCGATCTCGTGCTGGCGGGCTCGATCCGCGACGACGGCCCGCTGCCCGACACGATCACCGACATGATCGAGGCGCAGCGCCTCTACGGGGAGGCGCTGAAGGACACCGACATGGTCCTGATCCTGGGCACCATGCTGCACGGCATCGGGGTCGGCAACATGATTCCATCTTCGGTACGAACCGTGTGCGTGGACATCAATCCGGCCACCGTGACCAAGCTCGTGGATCGCGGCTCGGCCCAAGCGTCCGGGGTGGTCAGCGATGTGGGCCTGTTCCTGAGGCTCCTGGCCGACGAGCTCCAGGTCACGTGAGGCGCCGCGCTCATCGCCCGCCCAGCAGATTCCCCCAGACGCCTCCACGCCGCCCACCGCCGCCTCCGGTGCCGGTCGGGAGGCGCGGGATGAGCCAGGAGAGGAACGCCTGCGTCGAGCGTGTCTGCAGATAGAGCGTCCCCTGCCCCTGGAAGTTGCAGACCAGCCCCTCCCCCGAGAGCAGTGTGGCTTTCAGGCCTCCCACCTTGCGTATGTTGAAATCAAGCCCTTGCGTGAACGCCACGATGTGGCCTGTGTCGCAGATGTAAGGGGCTGAGGGCGTCACCTGGACGCGATGAATGGCCCCGTAGCTGCTCACGAGGAGCGGGCCGTTTCCGGAGGCGCGCAGGAGAAACAACCCCTCGCTGCCAAAGAAAGTTCTGGCACCGCCCCACTTGAGATCCAGCTCGATGCCCGGATCGCCGGCGAGAAACGACCCCGATTGAATGTACATGGTTTCGCCGGAAAGAGAGACGGATGTGATGTCGCCCGGCAACGACGGTGCGAGCGTCAGCTCGCCCGCGGATCCGATAGCCGTGAACGTGTTTGTGAAGAGCGACTCGCCGCCGAATAGCTTCCGAGTAACCGATTGGAGCAACCCCCCTTTCATCCCCGTCTCGACCTGAATGGTCGACGACATGCTGACCATCGCGCCCGATTCCGCCTGGATCGTCTCGCCTTCGGACAGGGAAACAACGGCGAGCGCATACGACGGCTGGTGGTCGATCGACACGTCCATGGCGTTCGACTCCTCCGATCAGGACCTGGCCCACGCATTATACTCGCACGTCATGACGAAGGTCCATGTCAAGGTCACCAGGAAGCTCTTCCCCGAAGCGGAGACCATCTTGCGCCGGGCCTTTCGGATCACGCGGCTTGCCGCAAGAACCGAGGGCATGCTGGTCCAGTTGACCGATCGGATCGACGAGGCGCTCCTCGCGCGGATGCCGCGGCTCCGGGTCATATCGCAGTGCGCCGTCGGTGTCGATAACATCGATCTGCGGGCCGCGGCGCGGCGAGGCATCACGGTGATGAACACGCCCGGGGTCCTCACGGAGGCGACCGCCGATCTGACCTGGGGCCTCATCCTTTCCGTGGCCAGGCGGATCCCGGAAGCTGACCGGCTCTGCCGGTCGGGCCGGTACCGGGGATGGGACCTTGCGTTTCTCCTGGGCCAGGAGCTGCACGGCCGTACCCTGGGCATCATCGGGCCGGGACGCATCGGCTCGGCCGTCGCCCGGCGGGCCCTGGGCTTCGGGATGAAGGTCCTGTACCACCGGCACCGCAAGAAGGCGCGCGCGCCGATCGCAGGCATGCACCGCGCAACGCTGCGACGGCTGCTCGTGGAATCCGATGTCGTCAGCCTGCATGTCCCCGGCACCCGCGGGACACATCATCTGCTGGGCCGCAGAGAAATGGCATGGATGAAGCCGTCGGCGATCCTGATCAACACATCGCGTGGTACTGCGGTCGACGAGAAGGCGCTCATCACGATCCTGAAACGGCGGCATATCAAGGGCGCCGGTCTGGACGTATTCGAGAACGAGCCGCGCATACCGGCTGAGCTCAAGCGCATGCCGCACGTGGTGCTCACACCGCATATCGCCAGCGCCACCCGTGACACGCGCGGCGCCATGGCGCTGCTCGCCGCGCGCAACCTGGTGGACTTTTTCGAAGGGAAAGCCGACCGCCGCTACATCGTGCGGCCGTGAACGTCGTCAGGATTTTCCGGACGGCTTCAAGAAGGCGATCATCTGCTCGATGACCTGCTCGGGAGACAACTTCCCATCCAGGTACTCGATCCAGGGGCCCTCGTACGCAGACCTGAAGGCGTCGATGTGGGAGCGCAGATTCGCCGAGACATCCACCAGCGGCCGGTAATCCGGCCTGACGAACCGGCGGATCATTTCGCCCGCGTTGAAGGCGACCAGCCCGTGCAGGAACCCCTCCAGGACCTCGTCGTCGATACGGGGCGTGGCTCGGGCCGCGGCCCTGCGGATCCTCGCGAGAATGCTGGAGGAGGGGGTGGGCTGGCGTGCATCGAGGACATGAGTCACCTCGTGCACGACCATCTCGATGATGCGGAGGTTGGGGCGGCGTGAGACCGGGATCACGACGTAGTACCCCTTCGAGGTCTTGCCGGACACTCCGATCTCGACGGCGTTCACGACGGGGTAGACGATCACGGGGGCATCGATGGGCTTGAAGCGCATCTTGTCGTAAACCGCCGGCATGATCCGCTTCTCCAGGGCACCCGAGAACTGACGGCGCAGCACCGAGGTCAAGACGACCTGAAGGGCCCGCCTGTGCGCGACCAGATCCTGGGCCTCGAACCGAGGCCAGGCATCCGAGAGCGCCTGCAAGAGTTTCTTCACACCTTCGACGTCCGCCGGGCTCAGGCTCGCGGGCGGGGATTGAGCGCGTTTGGCGATCGCCGCCGTGTCGGGACCCTCGACGATCGTGTCGTTGACGAACCGCCACGCGCGCGGATCCGTGATCATCTCGCGTGCCTGCTTGTAGGCATTGATCTCGGTCAGGTACTCGGGTCGCTGGTTCTCCTCCCCTTCAGTCGCGACCATCAGGAAATCATGCAACTCGAGGATGAGATTGATCTCGCTGCGCACGCGCTTGGTGGCGGGCTCCATCGGGCCCGGCTGGGTGGCGCTCGCGGGCATGGCGCCGAGCACTCCCATGGTGAGTAAGCAAGCCAGCATGAGGCTTATCCTACTTCATCGGGCGAGGGCCGGCCACTCCCACCGGCAGGATGCGCAGGCGAAGCATCG
>JBHHZN010000092.1:0-8470 GCA_046758155.1 Acidobacteriota bacterium
CGGTGGTCGCCGGCGCGGTCTCGCGGTAATCCACGAAGACGGTTTCGCCCGATGCCATCCGTATGAGCATGTAACCGCCACCGCCGATGTTTCCCGCCTGCGGCAAGGTGACGGCGAGGACGAACCCGATGGTGACGGCCGCATCCACCGCGTTTCCGCCTTCTCGCAGGACCTTCAACCCCTCGGTGACCGCCAGCGGCTCGGGTCCTGCGACCATGGCATGCCGGGCCCGCGCGGCCGGGCGGGAAGCCGCCGGCAGTGGGACGGCCGTCGCCCACACCGCGATCGCGGTGGCCAGCGTGAAGCAGACGATGCGCACGAGGCAGGCCCAGGGGCGGGACCGCAACGCGCTTCCGTCTCGGCTCTTACTCTCCCCGTGCATCCGACCGTGGGGCGCGCGCGAGATGGCGCGTGAAGTTGACCAGGTCCCAGATCTGCTGGTCGGTCAAGGCCATTTTCTTCTGGAACCCCGGCATCGGGTCACGGCCGTTGGCGATCTTCCAGGCGAGTTCCCCGTCCGTCTGCCGGCCCATGCGCTGCGTGTCAGCCAGGTTCCCCGCCGAGAACCCGAGGCGCTTGGCGACGGGGCCGTCCCCCAGCCCCTTCTCTCCATGGCAGGTCAGACAGTACTTGCGGTAAAGCGCCTGGCCGCGCGCTATCGATTCCGTGCTGGAGGCAACCGGGTTGGCCACGGCTTTCTGTGGGTCCGGCGCCACCCAACGAGCCACAGCGGCCTCGCGCGCGAGAAGCGGCGCCGAGCTCAGGAGGCCCAGCAGCAAAACGGGTGCCGGGCTGAAGCGCGGCCTCGTGACGATGGGTCGAGTCGGCATGTGTGACATCCTCCCGATCACCCCATAGGGCTCGTGACACGGTCCTGCCTCGCGGAGGCATCCTCGCATACTATACGATCTCACACTTGCCCCGCGACCGGGGAAGCCCGATCGGCGCGTTTCCGCGCAGGCGCGGCGAGAGGCCCCTATCTTATTCGGCGCTGTCTTTCAGGGATGCCCTCATCCGTTCCAGCAGGCGCTGGATCCGACGCTGGCGGGCGCCCAGCAGCAGGAGATACCCCCCGATCAGGAGCCAGATGATGTTGTAGGCCCAGAACAGGTACAGGAACTTCTGCGCAACGGTCATGGAGCTCCTCTCTCGGAAACAGCCCGTGTGCCGGCGAGGCGCTCGCGCAGCCACCGCAGGCGTTCTTCGGCTTTGCCCACCTGGACCCGCAGGACCATCAGGCAGACGTAAAAAACCACGTAGGTGGCGATCCCCGCCAGAAACACGCGCTGCATGCTCGGTTCCAGACCCCCGCCGCCGGAAACCTTCAGCACCAGTGGGTGGTTGCCGCGCCAGAACCGGATGGACCAGTAAACGATCGGGACATCCAGGAAACCGATGATCCCGACCACCGCGGCGAAGCGGGCCTGTTGATCGGGATCGTCCGTGTAGCGGCGCACGAGCATGTAGCCGGCGTAGATGAGCCACAGGATCAAGGTGGTCGTGAGGCGCGCTTCGAATGTCCAGTAGGTTCCCCAGACGGGACGCGCCCACAGGGGACCGGTCAGCAAGACGATCGAGCAGTAGAGCAGGCCGACCTCGGCGGATGCGTGGCCGATGATATCCCAGGTCTTGCGCCGGTTGGAGAGATAGACGATGCTCGCGACGAAGGTGACGAAAAACGCGAGGAAACTGATGATTCCCGCGGGGGCGTGGAAGTAGAAGATCCTCTGAACATCTCCCATGGTCTTCTCGCGCGCCGCCCGAAAGAAAGCGCCGTGCAGGGTGAAGATGACCATCGCCACGAGCAGGAGGGTCAGGCCGACCTGGGCGGCGCCCGCGATACCGAGACCAGAACGCGTTGGATTCTTCATTTACTCCTCGATCACATATTCGAAGGTCAAGTACGCCGCGGTGATGAAGATCACGTCGAAAACAGACGCCATCGTCAGCCAGCTGGTCGCCGCCCGCTGCAGGGCCGGCTGGGCGGAGAAGATGGCGGCGGTGGTTTTCACGGCCGACGTCATCAACGGGATCGAAACGCTGAACAGCAGGATCGGCAGCAGGACATCGCCGCGTCGCGTTCGAGCCGTCAGGGCCCCGAACAGGGTCCCGACGGCGGCGAAGCCGACCGTGTGCACCAGCACCACGAGGCCGAGGTCCCAGAATACCGTGTCGAGGCGTGTGTTGAAAAGCACGGCGGCGAGCGGGAGGATCATCGCCTCCACGATCACCATCGACGTGATATTCGCGAGCAGTTTCCCCAGGTAAAGGGACCCCGCGTCCAGCGGAGCGAGCATCAGCCCCTGCAGGCAATCCGAATCCCTCTCCAGGGCGAAGGAATGCCTGAAGGAGAGGACCCCCGAAAAGGTGAAGGCGACCCACAGGATCCCCGGTCCGAGGTCGGCGAATTGAAACGCGGCGAAGTCGAACCCGAAATTGAATATCACGATGACAAGAAGCGAGAAGAAGAACATGCCGGGGATGTTGTCGAGGCTGCGCCATTCGATCCGCATGTCCTTCGCGAACAGCAGGAAGATCTTCCGGATCTCATGCCCGAAGCCGCTCGACCGCGCCACGCTCTGTTCCGTCCCGACCGCAGGCGATCGGATCGGTTTGGCCGAGGAGGAGTCGCTCATGAAATCGCCCCGCCGACCACCCGGTGGTAGCTGGTCTCGAGGGACTCGCGGGACAGGCCGCGCGTGGGCGTGTCGAGGACGATCCGGCCGTCGACCATTATGCCGATGCGGTCGCTCAGGGCGAGCCCTTCCTCCAGGTGGTGGGTTACCATGATCACGCTCCGGCGCCGGCCTCTGAAGTGTTCCAGCAGCCCGCGCAGCATGCGTGAGGCGTGCCGGTCGAGGCCCGTATAGGGCTCGTCCAGCAGGATCAGGTCTGGATCCTGGACGAGGGCCCTGGCGATGGATAGGCGTTGGCGCATACCGCGTGAATAGGTGCGAACTGGGTCCGCGGCGCGCTCCTGCAGGCCGACCTGCCTGAGCAGCGCCTCCACGCGTGCGCCGCTGTCCTCGACGTCGTACAGACGCGCGAAGAAGAGCAGGTTGTCGCGGCCCGTCAATCCGTCGTAGAGGTAGCCGCTGTGGGCTATCAGGCCGATGCGGCGCTTGACGAGCTCCGGGTGGTGGCGCGGATCGGTTCCGAAGACCGAGAACGTTCCGCTGCTGGGTCGTAGGAGGGTCGAGAGGGTCTTCAGCAGCGTGGTCTTGCCCGCCCCGTTGGGCCCGAAAATGGTCAGGAATTCGCCGGCGCGAAGCTCCAGATCGACCCCCGCCAGGGCGCGGCGCACCCCGAACAGGCGTGTCAGGCCCCTGGCGCGGACGGCCGGCATCCCCGGGGGGGTGCCCGTGGGTTGCGGCGCGACGGTGTCAGGCGTCGGCATCCTCGTCCAGGCGTCTGTAAACGGCGATCGCCTCGCGCGACAGCTCTTCGCGCGCCTGTTCATAGTCCGGCTGGGTCAGCTTTCCGACAGCGAACTCCAGATCGAGATCCTTGATGCTCGCCAGGATCTGGCGGCGCTGTGCACGCAGATCGTCGATGTTGTCGCATGCCAGCCGGGCCGACGTCTCGAACGCCGGCCGGACGCTCCATCCGAGCAGCGGCGCGAGCACGAACAGGATGGTCAGGCCGGCGACGAAGGCTTCCAGGATGAGCATCAGATGATCTCTTCGAGATCCTTCTCCAGTTGCCGTCGATAAACGGTCTCCTTCGCGGTGACCGGCCTGCCGGCGGCGTCCGCCGCCGCGGCCTCATTCGAGCGGCGGCGCCAGGAGAGCAACAACAGGAGAAGAGCGATCAGCCCGGCGGCCGACACGGCGAACGGCATCGCCCATCCGATCAGGTTCCATCCCGCCCGCCGGGGCACGATCAGGACCTGCGGGCCGTGCTCGGCGATGAAGCCGGCGATGACGGCATCCGGCGTCTCCCCCCTGACCAGGGCCGCGGCCACGTCCCGGCGGGCCTTGGCCGCCGTGCCGCAGGTGCAGTCGTGGAGCGATTGATTGACGCACGTCCCACAAAAACACTGGATGGCGGTGGTCACCTTCATCGCCTCGGACGATTCCGTGATGGGCACCGGGGACGTCGGGGGGGGATCCGTCACCGCGTTCTGGGCGGACGCCAGGCAGAAGGTGGAAACGACGGTGATGGCCACGCCGAGCAGGCGGGCCCGGATCCCGATGCTAGGAGGCGACACTTTCGGCCTCCACCGCCCGTCTCGAGCGACGGGCGACCGGTTCTCTTTTCCATTCGGGCAGGACCGCCACGTGGGTGCCCAGAATCAGGACTAATCCTCCCAGCCAGATCCACGACACCAGCGGATTGAGGTAGGCTTTGAATGTGTATCCGCCGGCGAACGGATCGTTATCCAGCAGGATCATGTACAGGTCGCCCGAAAGATTGGGGGGCCAGCTGAACATGCCGTAGATGTCGACCTCGGTTGTCGGCTGCTGTGTCTCGCGATAGAAGTACTTCTCGGGGTGCAGTGTTTGCACACGCTCTCCGTTCTTGAAGACGCCGATGGTCGCCGAGAGAACATCTTTGTGCGGGTCGTGCGACGAGGAGGTGTCCTCGAATTTCAGATCGTACGATCCCACCTTGAAGCTCTCCCCGCGCCGCAGGTGGGCGGTCGCTTCCTGCTGGAAGGCGGACGATCCGGCGATGCCGACGAAGATCATCACCATGCCCACATGGACCAGGTAGCCTCCGTAACGGCGCTTGTTGCGGACGAGGAGGCTGTTGAGCCCCTGCAGAAAGGTCTCCCCGGCTGATGTCATCCGGGCCCGCGCCCCCCGGTAAAACTCCAGGGCGATCGTCGCCAGGACGAAACCGGCCAGAGCGAACGCCGTGATGGCGCGCAGATGGCGCATTCCAAGGATGGCCAGAACGACGACGATCGCGAGCGCGGTGACGCCCGGGATCGTGAAATTGTGCAGGAGGTTCCGGCCGGAGGCCCTGCGCCAGGCGATGAGCGGGCCGATGCCCGTCACGAAGATCAGACAGAGCCCGAGCGGTACGATCCACTGGTCGAACCACGGGCGTCCCACGGAAACCTTGACGCCCTGGAACGCTTCCGACAGGACCGGGTAGACGGTGCCCCAGAACACCGTGAAGCAGATCGCCAGAAAGATGATGTTGTTCATCAGGAAGGCGCTCTCGCGCGACAGAAGCGATTCCAGCCTGTTTTGGGTACCTCTGCGGAGCATCGGCAGCCGCCACAGGAGCAGGCAGAGGCTGACGAGGACGATGATCACCCAGAAAGTGGCGAACCAGGGGCCCAGCGGGGACTTGGTGAACGAATGAACGGAGGAGATGATGCCGCTTCGGGTGATGAAGGTGCCGAAGATCGAAAGGCAAAACGTGATCACGATGAGGAGCAAGTTCCAGACCTTCAGCATTCCCTTCTTTTCCTGGATCATGACCGAATGAATGAAGGCTGTCATGGTCAGCCACGGCATCAGGGAGGCGTTTTCCACCGGATCCCACGCCCAGTACCCACCCCAGCCCAGCTCCACGTACGCCCAGTAGCCCCCCTGGAGGATCCCGATCCCGAGGAAGAACCAGGCGAACAGGGACCAGCGCCGGATCGTCGTGATCCACTCGTTGCCGAGGCGCCCGGTGAGCATGGCCGCCATGGCGAACGCGAAGGGAACCGCGACGCCGATGTAGCCCAGATAGAGGCTCGGCGGGTGGGAGGCCATGAACGGGTTCTGGAGAAGCGGGTTCAGGCCGACGCCGTCGGCCACGGCGCGAGGGAGAGGTTCGAAGGGATTGCTGACGAATTCGAGCAGGAGCAGGAAAAACGCCATGACCGCCATCAAGGTGCCGCTGACAGCGGGCATCAGGTCCCGGTTGCGATCCCTGTTCTGCAGGACGACGATCGCGGCGTAGATCGAGAGGATCCAGGCCCACAGCAGCAGGGACCCCGCCTGCCCACCCCACAAGGCGGTGATCTTGTACAGCCAGGGCTGCGTACTGTTGGAGTTCTCGGCGACATAGAGAAGCGAGAAGTCATCCGAGAGGAACGAGCCGATCAGGCTGACGCTGGCGAGGCTCAGCAGCGCCGCGACGCTCAACACGGCGTGCTCGCCGCTGCGGACCATCTCGGAGGAGCGGTTCTGATGGCCCAGCCAGGAGCACAGGATCGCCCACGCACTGCACGGGAGCGCCAGGAGGAGACAGATGTAGCCGAAATCAGCCATGGGATCCCACTCTGCGCCCGATCAGGCCCGGGAGAGGATGTTTCTTATCTCAGGGGGCCTGTCCGGGCGAGATCCGAATCGTCAAGCCCTTCCTTCTCGTACTTGGAGGGACACTTGGCGAGCAGGTTGTGGGCATGGAACACACCGTCGGCCGCCAAGGACCCCTCCACGACCACGTCCCCGTCCTCTCGGAAGGTATCGGGGATCTCCTTGGCGTAGATCACGGGCACCGACCGCTCGCCATCCGTGACCTTGAACGAAACGCCGATCCCGTGGGCCTCGCGCCGGATACTGCGTGGGGCGACCTTGCCGAAAATACGACAATTCGATCGCTGCAGCGACGCATCGGCCAGAAATTCGCTCACGGAGTGGTCGTAGACAAGATCCTGATTGAAGCTGTAAACGATCAGCGAGGCGATCCCGCCGAGGATGATGATCCCGCCCACCAGGAGTTGATACCGCTTCCTTGCCCTCATGCGGTGATCATAGCGGATGGCATCAAACCGCGTCAAACGGGGCGATCCGCTTCACGGGAGGCGACGTGGGGCACCGGACCAGCGTGGCCGTGGGCGATCATCGATCGAGCGTGGCCGCCTCGCCCGTGGCCGGCCGCAGCAGTGACAGCACCTTTTTCCGGAGATCCTCGGTGACGTGCAACCCTTTGATGAGGATATCGCTCGCCCCCTCGGCTCTGAGCGATTCCCAGGCGTCGCCGTAAAGGTCCGTCTCGTCGCGCGCCGTGAAGATGAGCACCGGGAGCCCCGCCCGCTTCGTCACTCGCAGAAGACGGGTGCCGTCCTGCCCCGCCTTCAGCGAGAGGTCGAGGATGACCAGGTCGAACCGATGTTTCTTGAGCGCCGCACGCGCCCTGTCCAGGTCATTGACGACCATCGTCTGAAACCCCTGGCCGAGGGCGTCGCGCACCAGTTGCACGAAATACCCCTGGTCCTCCACGAGCAGGATGTGGTGGACGCCAGCGTTGTTCGCGTTCCTTCCGGCCACCGTCGCGCTGGAGGGGACGAATCGATGCCCACACTGCGGGCATGCGACCGCTGCGGGATCCGTCGAGGGGGGCCTCCGAGGCGGAACGGCCGGCTGTGCCGTGGCTGGCGGGGACGACCCGCGTTCTTGATGATGTCCGACCGTCCATTTTGTTCCGCACTCGCTGCATGTCAGCTCGAACTCTCCCCCCTTCATGCCGCGCTCATCCAGCGAATACTGTGTGTTGCAGCCCGGGCAGCGAACCACCATCTGTGCCTGCCCTCCTTCTTGTCATAAGATAGGCCGTGTTGATGGGTAGGACCAGCGGCCCTATACTGCGCTTGAACCGGGCGAATCGCAGGGGAGGCCGGGGGGCGATGAACCTGCCCATCCGGCCCGCCCACGGGAGCAGGCACTTGAAAGAATCGATCGAGAAGGAACTCAAGGAGCTTGAACACGAGCTCAGAATCGAGCTTCCGCTCGAGATCAAGAAAGCGGTGGCCATGGGGGACTTGCGCGAAAACGCCGAATATCAGACGGCGCTGGAAAGACAGGGGTATCTGCAGGCGCGGGTCGGCCAGCTCAAGCAAAAGCTGGCGCAGATCTCGCTGATCCGGACCGAGCAGGTCCCGAAGGATCGGATCAGCCTGGGCTCACGGTTCAAGGCGGTGGATCTCGACACCGACCAGGAGGTCGAGTTCGAGGTCGTGATGGAAGGCATGGGGGACCCCCTCAAAGGGCGCATCGCCATCACCTCGCCGCTCGCCCGTGGTTTCCTCAACAAGAAGGTCGGCGACGAGGTGAGCATTTCCGTACCGTCAGGCAAGAAGCTTTATGAGATCCTGACGCTCAAGACGGTTCACGATCGATCGCCATCGACCGGGTCGGGCCCAAGCGATACTTGAAGATGGTCCAGAGGATCCGGACCCCGGCTCGCATCGTCCCCGTGAGGGTCCCCGTGATCTTGGAACGGCCGACCCGTTTCCTGTAGGGCACAGGCACCTCCCGCACGCGCAGGTTTCTGCGAAGCGCTTTCACCTGCATTTCCACCGTCCAGCCGAACGTCTCGTCACGCATGCCGAGCGTGCGGAGGGCGGGGAAGCCGATAGCCCGGAAGGGGCCCAGGTCGGTGTAGCGAAACCCGAATAGAAGCCGGATCAAGAGGACCGCCAGCATGTTCCCGTACCGGGCCTGGGGAAGCAGGGCCCCGGGCTCGCAATCCCCGGCGAGGCGGGAACCCAGGACGAAGTCGCACTCGCCCTCGGCGATCGGCA
>JBHHZN010000093.1:0-8403 GCA_046758155.1 Acidobacteriota bacterium
GAGAAAGCGGCGGCCACGAGGCCGGTCGCAACGCGAGCGCCGTCTTGTCGTATCCTGGCCGAGGCGGCTGCGAGCAGCTCCTCGAAGTTTTCGCCGTCCGTCTTCAGAGTCGCCCACCCCATCGAGAGTGAGCTCCGCAGGGTCCGGCCGGGGCGCGCCTCGACGCTGAATTCCGCCGCCGCCAGCCTCAGCGTCCTGGCCAGCTCGGCGGCCTCCTCTGCGGGGGTGCCCGGCAGCAAGGCGACGAAGGTATCGGCCGAGTACCGGCCGCATGTGTCGCGGACCCGCAGGTGGGATCGGATGGTCCTCGCCATGGCGGTCATGAACCGATCGGAGGCCTGCTGGCCGGCATCGGTGACGACCTGGTTGAAGTCGTCGATTCTCACGGCCAGCAGTGTCAACGGGGTCGAAGCCTCCCGGGCGCCGGTCGCCTCCCGCTCGAAGGCAAGCGACAGGCAACGGGCATTGGGAAGTCCGGTGAGCGTGTCCATGAGAGCGCCCTCCTGGGCCTTTTCCAGGCGCAGGCCGGCGCGGATGGCGGCGGCGATCTGGTTCGACATGAGGGCGAGGAGGTGTTCCTCCTGGGGGGAGTACGGGTGGTCGGCATCGTCGTAAAGCGTCATCACCCCGACCAGCGTCCCGTCGACCATCAACGGGACGGCCAGCGAGGACGCGAGCCGGCCGATCTGTTCATCATCGGCGAGGGCCTCCAGGTCGGACCGCGTTCCCTCCCAGCGGGGAGGCGCCTGGTCCCGGGCGTCGACCCGGGCCGTGCACGGGCGTTCGTGCATCGCCGCCCACCCCGAGACCCTCTGGCCGAGCGCGATCTCATGGGAGGCCAGGCGGGATGCGCTGCGCCGCCGCGTGAAACGCGCCCGCAGCACGCCCTTCTCCAGGACGTAGACAGCACACGAAGAGAAGTGCAGCAGACGGCCCACCTTCGCCGAGATGAGCGCGAACGACTCCTCCAGATCGAGCGTCTTGCCGAGGGCCTGCGAGATCTCGTACAAGGAGTAGATCTCCATGTGCGCCGAGGCGATCCGATCGAGCACGGGCTGAAACGGCACACTCGTCGGAGCTGACTCGGTGCCGTGCGCCCCGGTGGTGGCCGGGCTGGACCCGGCACCCTGGAGTCTCTCGGAGGCCCTCACGCGCCGTTCGAACTCCTCGTGGTGCTCGACCAGGATCCTGGCGACGCGGGGATCGAACAAGGTGCCGGCGTGCAGGCGCAGGTGCGCGATCGCCTCGTCGACGGGCACCCCCGGACGGTGGGGGCGATCGGAGGTCAGCGCCTCGAAGGTGTCGGCGGCCGCCAGGATCCGGGCCCCCAGCGGGATCTCCATCCCCATGAGCCCGTCCGGATAGCCGCTGCCGTCATAGCGTTCATGGTGATGCCGCACCATCTGGACCACCGAGCGGGGCAGGGAGGTGGCTTCGAGAATCTCGGCGCCGACCTTCGGATGGTTGGCCACGATCTGGAACTCCTCGGAGGAGAGCCCGGCGGGCTTCGAGAGCACCGATTCGGGTACGACCAGCTTGCCGATGTCGTGCAGGAGAGCGGCGTACTCGAGTGATTCCAGCTCCTCCCGAGTCATGCCGAGCAGGCGGCCGATACCGACCGAGTAGATGCGCATGCGGCGCAGGTGTCGCTCGGAAGTTCGGTCCTTCGCCTCGATGGCCAGCGCGATCGATTCCATCACAGCGAAGCTCGTGCGCGCCCTGCGCCGTGCCATCCGGACCTGCTGGCCCAGCCGGGTCCCCCTCCATGCATCGACGAGCGCGACGAGCCCGGCGGAGGCGGCGCAGGCCAGCACGGGAGCCCGTCCCCACAGGAGCATGGCACCCGCGAGGCCCAGCGCCGTGGCGGCACACACCGAAGCCGCCGCCCATCCGAGCGCCGCGCGCCTCACGGCGTGCGGGCGGGGAGCGACGGACGAGGAGTAAAGCACCGTGACTCGGGCCAGGAAGAACGCCGCCGTCATGAGCAGCAGCCACCAGCCCAATCGTGGGGCCGGCGGGAGGAAGACCTCCCGGCTGGAGAGCGAGAGGCCGAACTGACGGGCGCCGCCGGCGATGATGGCCGCCGCCAGCGCCGTGGCGCCTCCCGTGGCGAAACCGCGGACCCAGTCTTTCTCTCGCGGCTGGGCCAGTGTGGCCAGCCCGGAGACGAATCCAGCGATGGTGGCGGCCGGAGCGCCCGCGGTCATGGCGACGGCGCCGATCAGCGGGAGACTGGCCGGCAGGGGACTCAGCCCCGGCAGGCGCAACGGGAGGAGGCCCCCCAGCGCGCAGATGACGACGATCGCGAAGAAACCCGACGAGGGATCCCACGACTCGGCCATGACGGTGGTCGTCGCCAGAGCGAGCCCTGCAAGGCCGACCAGGATGGAGATCAGTCGCATGATATCGCCGCCGGGCCCCGGCCGCACACGCGCCCGGGGCCCGGCCGAAAAGTCCCCGAAGTCTCCCTCCTCCCCCCATCATTGGGGCCCTGCCGGAGTCGAGCGGCTCCAGGGAACATCGAACTCCCGGTCACGTCACGGGAGAATCACTCAAAAGGGACATGTCCCGCTGTCCGTGCCGTTTTGCCAGCCGAGACCGTTTTGCCAGCCGAGACCGTTCTGCCAGCCGAGACCGTTCTGCCAGCCGAGACCGTTTTGCCAGCCGAGACCGTTTTGCCAGCCAAGTCCCTCACCCGTCATGCAGGGGTCGGTGAAGAAGTCGACGGTCTGCGGGGCCTCCTCCCCCCACAGATCGGGCGCGCCGTACAGCTCCTCCAGGCTCCACAGCGCGGGGTCACCCCAGCTCGGGCCGGTCGCTGCGATGACGACCTGGCCGTCGGCGGTATCCACCCCGGGCGAGGCGGAGGAGTCGGCATGGCCGCCGGCCGAAAGCGTCTCGGCGACATCGACGGCCCCGGCCCCGCGCGTGTAGATGTTCTCGCCCCTGACCGGGTGGGCATGGCGCATCAGGCGCGCCTTGACGTCGTCGGGTGAAAGCGTCGGGTCCTCCTCGAGCATCAGGGCGGCGGCTCCCGAGACCAGCGCGGTGGACATGCTCGATCCGCTCATCTCGAAGTACCGCGCGTCGAACGCCTTGCCGCGTCCGATGCGGCTGACGGACACGCGCGCGTCGGGCATCATCCTGTCGAATGTCGAATGGGGTACTCGCAGGGAGATGATCGCCGTGCCGGGCGCCACGAGGTCGGGCTTGAGCGTCATGTCGAAACGCGCCGGCCCACGCGACGAATAGACGGCGGTGTCGTCGTCGCGCGGATCCGGCGTCGCGTGATCGTCCAGGGCGCCGACCGTGATGACGAGCGGATCGTTGCCGGGGCTCAGGATCGTCCCGTAGCCGGAGGCCACGGTCCCCAGGTTGCCGGCGGCGGCCACGACGACCAGGCCGTTCTCCCACGCTCGCTCGACGGCGTGCGCCAGCGGATCGAACGCGACCGGCTCGGCCACGATCTGGCCCAGCGAGATGTTCACCACGCGCAAGCCGAATTCGCCTGCATGCTCGATGCACCAGTCCAGGGCGGCGATGATGTCACTGGAACGGCCGCTGCCGTCCTTGTCCAGAACTCTCAAGGAGACCAGGTGAGCGCCCGGGGCGAGGCCGCCCAGCGTGCCCTTGCCGTCGGGTGCGGGGATACTCGCGCCGGCGACGATCCCGGCGATGTGCGTCCCGTGGCCCAGCGGGTCGCGCGCCTTGACGTGAACATCGCGCAGCCCGGGCCCGAGCAGATCGACCCAGGCGCTGACGCGGTCGCCGAGATCCTCATGCGCGTAGATTCCCGAATCGATGATGGCGACTCCCACGCCGGCTCCCGTCAGATCCCCCGGGACGAGCCGGCGGGTCCAGGCGGCTCCGGCGGCGCCCGCGGCGATATCCATCGCGGGAGCGATCCTGTGGTCGACGGAAATGTGCTTGACCTTCGGATCATCGGCGAGAGAGGCGATATCGGAGGCGGCCATCGTGGCCGAGAAGCCCGAGATGCAGTTCAGATCGCGGTGGACGGCGCCTCCCTTGTCGGTCACTCGCCCGCGGGCCCTCGCCCGTCCCTGAGGATCGGTCTCGACGATGATCTCGATCGGGTCGGATCCCCTCCGATGGATCGCGTCGGCGAGGTCATGGGAGATCTTCGGGTGAGGGCGTGTGCCGGCGACGGCGGCGGGGAGGGAGAAAGCGGCGATCAACAGCAATGCAGTGAGAACGGAAGCATGAGTTCGCAGGGTTCGCATCGGCTTCTCCGTTAGCGGATTCCAGGTTTTTCTCTCGACCGATGCACACAGTATTGGGGTAAAAACAGCATTGGTCAATTTCGGAAGTTACAGATTCAAAAGTTTTTTGAAAAATATGTATACCCCCCGAAACTCGGACAATGAATACCATTAACTGTTGATAACAAGTAACTTATATACATATGCGAGGCTGCACGTGAATGTGCCAAGAAGGGAGATTCGGCCGAGGGAGCCAATGAGCCATTGAAAGGTAATATACGTCTGGTTATACTTCGCCCATATTTCCATACGAACATAACAAATGGATCGAGGAGAGCAGGATGTATACGACGAATGAGGCGATCGCGAGGAAGACCTACCGCAGCCTGAAGACGGCCTCGGACGACGACCGCAAGAGCGATCCCATCCTGGCGTTCCATTTCAAGGGGAAGGATGACTTCATCCTCATGCGGTGCAACAAAGAGGCCGACATCACGATCAAGGGGAAGGATCAACCGGCGGGCGAGGTGAAGTTTTTTGCGTACAGTGACTTCGCCGACTATGATGCGAGCGATGTGATCTTCAAGCTCAAGGATCAGATCGATCTCATCGAGCTGTATCACAAGGGTGCCATCCAGGCGCTGAGGTGGCATTCATGGAGCGAGTTCACCAAATGGCTCGATACGCTCGACGAGAGCGGTGTCCAGATCTCCCTGAAGCTGCCATGCCTCGTGTACCAGGCGGTCAAGGAGCGAAAGCCCTCGATGCAGAACTTCATCGTCGAGGCGATCAAGAAGAACCTGAAGGCGCTGGAGGAGTGAGCAAGCGGATGGTTCACCATGGCCGAGACCTCCGCGCGTGCGTCGGGATCTGCCTGATAGGGGTGCTCGGCGCGCTACCGGCGGTCGCGTCCGAGGACATCCCCGAACGGCCCACCGTGGAAACGATGCCGTTCTCGGAGGTCCGGCCGGGAATGGTGGGAACGGTCCGGACCGTTTTCGAGGGGGATAAAGTCGAGGAGTTCCAGGCGAAGATCGTCAGCGTCATGAGGAACTATCTCGGTCCCGATCAGGATCTGATCCTGGCCCGGCTGCAAGGCGAACACGTGGAGTTCACCGGCGTGGTGGCGGGCATGAGCGGCAGCCCCGTCTACATCGATGGGCGTCTCGTGGGGGCCCTCTCCTACAGACTGGGCAGCTTCATGAAGGAACCGATCGCCGGGATCACGCCGATCGATGACATGCTCGCCGTCGGCCGGGAGGGGGAGAACGGGCAGGCCCGCACGGGACGGCTGGTGCGGCCGGCGGAGGATCTTTCCACCGATCGCGCTCTCCAGCCGATCGAGGCGCCTCTCGTGGCCGCAGGCATACCGCGCTCGGTTCTGGAGGCCCTTGCCCCCGACCTCGAGCGCGCCGGCCTCTCGCGGGCGGTCGCGGGCGCGGCGTGGGGAGGCGGTGCAGCCGGCGGCGCGACGCGGGGCCTCGAGCCCGGCGACCCGGTCGCGGTGGAGCTGATCCGAGGCGACATCAGCCTGGGGGCGACCGGTACCGTGACGCACGTCGACGGCGATCGCGTGTACGCTTTCGGCCATCCGGTGCTCACCCAGGGCGCCATCGTGTTTCCGATGGCACGAGCGCAGGTGTACCTCACGCTGCCGTCCCTGCAGGCGTCCACGAAGCTGGGGCGGGCCCTCGACACGGTCGGCACGTTCACCCAGAGCCGGCTGCCAGCGATGACCGGTGTCATGGGGGCCGGCCCGGAGATGATCCCGGTCTCGGTGAGGGTGAAGTCGGCCGGCGCCGCGGCCCTGACCAGGCGGTGCGAGGTGGTCGACCATCGTCAGTTCACACCGCTTCTCGTGGCGTTGGTGACGTTCTCTTCTCTGGTCAACAGCCCTGAACACGCCGGTGAGATGACGATGGCGCTTTCCGGGAGCGCGACCATCAAGGGGCACGAGGCCATGAAGCTGGACGGGCTGTACACCGGCTTCTCGGTGAACAACTCGGCTGCCCTGGCGCTGGCGCGCCAGATCCAGAGCCTCTTCACGGCTCTTTATCAGAACCGGTTCGAGATGCCGCGGGTCGAGTCGGTCGATTTGGAGATCACATCCGTGGAGAAGGGCAACCTGGGGTTCGTCGAAGGCGTGTTTCCATCACGAACCCAGTTGCGCCCGGGCGAGCGGGTCGACTTTCGCGTTCTCATCCACCCGTACCAGGCAGCGGCCTACACGCGCACCCTCTCCTACGAGATCCCCGAGGGAACCTCCTCGGGAACGATGGTTGCTTACGTTGGCGGTGCTGACCAGCTCGCCAGGCTGGAGCGAAACGTGTTCGCCCGGCAGGTCACCCAGATGGAGGACCTGGACCAGCTCATCGACCTCATCAATCAACTCCGCACGAGCGACAAGCTTTACATGAAGGTGACGCGGCGCAACACGGGGGCCGTGGTGCAAAACCGGATCCTGCCGGCGCTTCCTCCCTCGGTGGTCACGACCCTGGGATCCAATCGGGCGACGACGGGCAAGGTCAGCCCGATGGCGGAGACCACGGTGTACGAGGAGGCGATACCGCTGGAACACATCCTTGCCGGTGGCGCCCTCATCCGCCTCAAGATCGAGTAATATCCAACCTCACCGGCACCACATTCCGGCAGCCACAGGAGATCGGATGAAGCACACGACCCTCGCCGTCCTCGGTTTCTGGGCCATCGCCCTCGTGGGCCCGGCCATCACGGTATCGGAGGCGTCCTCCTCGCGGACATGGGTCCTGAGGGATCTGAAATCGGACGAGGATGTCATGCTCGACGGTGTGGCTTTGACGGCGGATGGAGGGATCCGGCTGTCGGCCCGTGTCATCCCGATCTTTGATGCCGCCCAACCCAACCTGTGGTGCCTGGCCCGTGATGCCCGCGGCAGGATCTACGCGGGGAGCGGCAACGACGGCAAGGTCTTCCGGATCGACCCGGACGGAGGTAACCCGGAGGTGATCTTCGATTCCGACGAGCTCGAGGTGCATGCCATCGCCTTCGATGCGGACGACAGGCTGTACGTGGCCACGTCACCGGATGGGGCGGTTTTCCGGATCACGCCGGAGGGGATGCCGGTGATGATCTTCGATCCGTCCGAGACGTACATCTGGGCCATGGTGTTAGATGATCACGATCGGCTTTACGTTGCCACGGGCCACCCCGGCCGCGTCTACCGTGTGGATCATCTCGAACCGAACGCCTCGGGGGTTGTCGTGCTGGACGGGCACGAGGAGAACATCCGGACGCTGATCCGCGACGAGAAGGGGACACTTTACGCCGGATCGGATCAAAGCGGCATCGTGTACCGCATCACGCCCCCGGACAAAACTTCCGTGATCTATGACTCGCCGATGCGCGAGATCGCGGCGATCGCCGTGGCGCCCGGAGCCGATGGCGAGGAGCGGCTCTACATCGCAACGCTGGCGCCGCTGCCGCGCCGGGCCGCCTCCAGCGGTGAGACCCCCGGAACGGGTGACGTGACACATGTCCAGATCACGGCGGAGGGCCCGGACAATGGGGAGAAGGGCGAGGGCTCGGAGGAACAGCAGCGCAGGCGTCGAGCCGCCCGCCGACCGACACCGGATCGGTACTTCGGGGCCATCTACGAGTTGACCACCCGCGGGTATGCGCGCAGGCTCTGGCAGTCCACCGATGCCCTGCCTCTCTCGCTGGCTCGGCTCAGCCCGCAGGGCGACGGCTGGGGCGAGGGAGTTCTTGTGGGCACCGGCAGCGCGGGCCGCGTGCTGCTCGTCCGCGCTTCCGGAGACGCGAGCGAGTATGTCACGATCCCGTCGCAGCAGGTCAACGCCCTGATCCCCGACGGCCACGGGGCCTTCTACGCGGCGGCGAGCAATCTGGGGCAGGTCGTGCGGATCAGCCCGGGCGCCGCCGACTCCGGAACCGTGACGTCTCCGGTGCACGACGCGGGCTTCACCTCGACATGGGGCACCATCTCGTGGACGGCGGACGAGCCGGGCGGGGCGGCGGTGACCTTGCAGGTGCGCACCGGCGACACGGAGAAGCCAGATGACTCCTGGTCGGCGTGGTCGTCGGCTTACACGGATGCGACTGGCGAGGCCATCCGGCGGCCGCATGCCCGGTTCGTGCAATGGCGGGCGAAGCTGGCGGCAGGGCGCGCGGGCGTCAGCCCCGTCTT
>JBHHZN010000094.1:0-8374 GCA_046758155.1 Acidobacteriota bacterium
AGCCGTAGTGGGAGAACCCGTGGTGGTACCCGCCATGGTATCCGGCGTGCCGCCGGAAGGAACCGTGATGAGCCCCATGGGAGTGTCCCGCGAAGCGGGCATGGGGATGCCTGCCGGAGACCCTGTGGCCGCGGACGGTCGCGGCGCCGAGAGAACTCGACAAACCGAGCGCCGTGACGGTGAGCGTCGTGATGAGGCCGCGAGCGGTCATGGCACCTCCTGCCAAAAGCATAGCATCGCGTGCGGATATCCGCTTCCATGCGGGAGCGTTGATCTTGCCGCGCCCGGCCCTCTATACTCGTCGAACGACGATGTCCTCCCATCCGGAATCTCATCCAGGCACCGGTGGTCCTCCACCTTGGCGTGCCGACGCCCTGCCCGCGGGCCGGCTTCGCCTCGATCTCGAGGGGGCGGCGCGTGCGCCTCTCGGCCCTCCCGGGGCCCGGATGACGCAGCGCACTTCGGGGCGACGGCGATCGACGCTGCACCTCCTGCTACTGGCCAGTACGTTTTACACGATGACCCTCGCCGGCGCTCTCAGTGATCCCGCGAGTCTTTCCCTCGACCCGTCGATATCGGGAGGTCTCTTCAACATCGCCTTCCTGCGCCTGGGGTTGGCGTACAGTGTTTGCCTGATCGGCATTCTCGGCGTCCATGAGATGGGGCACTATGTCGCCTGTCGCTACTACGGCGTGGACGCGTCTTTGCCGTATTTCCTGCCGAGCCTACCGATACCGATCGGCACCTTCGGCGCGTTCATCAGGATCCGTGCTCCCATTCCTGATCGCAAGGTGCTGTTCGATATTGGACTGGCGGGACCCATCGCCGGTTTCGTGGTCGCCGTCCCCGTCCTCATCTATGGCCTCGTCACCGCCGAACCGGTACCAACCCCTCCGTCCGTCCAGATACTGGGGGACCCGCTCCTGCTCTCGTGGCTGTCCGCCATGTTCCCCAGGCAGATCCCCGATGGACAGACGATCCTGCTGTCGGGCCCCTTGATGGCCGGTTGGGTCGGCTGCCTGGCGACGGCGATCAATCTCTTCCCGATCGGACAGCTCGACGGCGGGCACGTCTGCTACGCGATCTCCGCCGGATTCCATCGCGTCGCGTCGGCGGTCACGCTGGCGGGATTCGTCGCGATGGGATTGCTCGTCTATCCCGGGTGGCTTTTTCTCGCCACCCTCTTGATCCTGTTCAGCCCGCGCCATCCTCCCCTCCTAGATGAAAGCCCGCGTCTGTCCACCGGCCGGAAGGTCCTCGCGGTGGCGGCCCTTCTCATCCTGATAGTCTGCTTCATTCCCCGCCCGTTTCCGGTGTGAAGAGCCAAGAGGATCGAGCGCCCGTGGCGATGGCGCAGTTACGATCGATCCGCGTCCCGCCCGCCAGGAGCTCGATGCTGACGGATCCATGCAGGTCACTGCGGCAGATGCGCACGCCGTTGCCTTCGAGTCGCGCGAGGACCTCCGGATGAGGGTGACCGAATCGGTTGTGTCGCCCGCAGGAGATCAGAGCGACACGCGGATGGACCATCCGGAGGAACCGTTCGGTAGTTCCTGATCGACTGCCATGATGGCCGACTTTCAGCAGCTCCGCCTCCACGGGCTCGGTCGCCAGTATCCGCTCGGTGGGCTCCCCGGCGTCTCCGACCAGCAAAACATGCCTTCCCTGCCACGAGATCCGCATTACCAGGGATTGATCGTTGCGGCTGCGGCCCGGCTCGAATGCCGGTCCTCGCCTCCGTGTGTCGAGGATCTCGATGACGGCCTGGTGAAATGCGAACTTTTCGGGACCGGACACGATGTGCACCCGTGAACCGACCTGCAGGGCGGACTGGATGAGCGCGTCGATTCTGGCGCGCTCGTGTCGCGTGGGCCCGTCCGCGCGGATCCAGAACTGGCCCGGCCCGAAGTTCTTCAGGACCGCCGGCGCCCCCCCGGCGTGGTCTTCATCCATGTGGCTCACCGCCACGGCGTCCAGCCGGGCGATGCCCATCCTCCAGAGGGCCCGGCTGACCACGTGCTCGCCGATATCGAACCGGCCGGCCGGCGATCCGCCGGCATCCACCAGCAGGCGACCGCCTGTGGGCGTTTCGATGAGGATCGCATCCCCCTGGCCGACGTCCAGCATCGTGGTCCTCAGCCCGGTGGGCGCCCTCCGTGTGTCGAGGGGCAGGGCCAGCGATATCGTGCCGACCGCCAGGAGGCCGAACGCGCCCCAGCGCAGCAGCCGGTGAGGGGGCCGCCTGGACAGCAGCACGAGCCATGTCGCGATGAGGCCTGCGTAAAAGGTCAAGATCAGCAAAGAACCGGGCGTCGGCCTGCGGTAGGACAGTCCCGGTAGTGCCCCCAGCCAGCCCACCACGGGAAAGAGGATGTCGAAACCGTGCGTGACGAGGCCGCCGATGGCGGCCGACGCCATCCTGGAGAAAGGGGCTATCGCCGCGATCGCCAACGTTGCGATGAACGATGCGGCCACGATGGGCGCGCCGATCAGATTCGCGGGGATCGCCGCCGGCGTCATGCGATTGAAATGCAGCGCCGTGAGCGGCATGGTGGCGAGAACGGCGGCGAGCGTCGCCGCGACCATGCCGGTGACCCACCGCGACGCGGCCCGGCGCAGACCGCTTCGTTTCGGGCTGAGCCGTGAGCTGAGCTTCGCCACCCCGAGCAACGAGAGGGTGGCGACGAAACTCAACTGAAAGCCGGCCGTCGCGATCTCCGCGGGGTTGCCGATCAGGATGACCACGGCGGCCAGCCCGAGGGTGTTCAAGACGTCAACGCGCCGCCAGACCACCCGGCCCAGGAAGTACAACACGGCCATCAGGACGGCCCGCTTGACCGAGCTCTGTCCGCTGTTGAGGAGCAAGTAGATGAAGAGAACAGGAATGATCCCCACGAGAGAGGCCTGCCGCCTGAGGCCCACCAGCCGGAACAGCCAAAGGGCCACCCAGGCGAGAATTGCGACGTTGAACCCACTCACGGCGAGCAAATGGGTCAGCCCCGCGTCACGCAGGACATCCGCGTCGTGAGAGGAAAGCCGCGTCCGATCGCCCACGAGAAGCGCCGTGCACACCGCCGCCGCCCGAAGTCCCGATGCCGATGCTGGAAAAGATGCCTGGAGACGATCGAGCATCGCCGATCGCAGGCGATCGATGCTCCGCAGCGCTCGCACAGAGAGGCCAGGCCGGTCGTCCGCTTCCACCCCGATCAACCTCCAGGACTTGACCGACCCCACCAGGATACGGTTCGCTACGCCGGGCGCGGATTGACGCGTGCGCCATCCCCCGTTGAGGAATCGGCGCGGCAACCGGACCCGCGCGAACAGCGTGAGACGATCACCGCGACGCGCGCCCAGGATCGCGTGGTCGCGGTGTGACCCGTGAGAGGGAGCGTACAGAACGACTCGTCCATGCGATGGGATCCGGCTCCTGCCCAGCTTCGCCGAGTCAACCGCAACGGTCATGAGGAGACGGGGCCATGGCTTCCGGATCCACCTGAGCCGCACCAGCCGGCCCTCCAGGTCGGCGCCCCGGGAGAAAGCCTTCGGGTGCCGCGCCACGAGCAGCGAGAACCGGGAGGGGTCCTCGCGTGTGTACCCGATGCCCGCCACGCGGCCGGCACAGAAGAAGCCGAGCAGGACGAAGGACGCCGCCAGTCGCAAGGTGATCCGGCCTGACGCGACCGTTCCCAGGACGATGGAACCCAGGAGGCTCGTGGTCCCCACGGCCGCCCAGGTCATGGCGGTGAGGGCCGGAAAGGAAAGCAGCAGGCCGCCACTGAACGCGGCGGCGCACCAGAACAGCGGGCGGTGCAACAACGGGAGACGCCTCTTGCGCGAGAGGCTCTCCTCCTCAGTCCACCGGAAGAATAGCTGTAGGTCGCGCCGGGATCAATAGCTCAGAGAGATCCCAGCTCGGGGATCCCGCACAGCTCCTGGATCTGCCTGTCCACGAAACGATGCAGTGTCAGCCGGTAGGCGGCATCCGTCATGCGATCACGGTGAACGGACAACCGGTCGGCCGCATCGTTTTCCATGGCGGTCAACTGGGCCGGCGTCAGGATGTCGCGACAGGCATCGATGATGGCCTTCTGGATCTCCCGGAGGCGCATCTGCAACGCCCGCGCGTCGGCAGAGGAATCATGCCGCGGGATCTCGGCGCCCGTCCGCTCGAGGAGCTGGCAGAGTTCCAACTGGCCGGCCGATCGCGCGCGGGCTGCCGCCTGCTGTATCAAGTCGCGGGCTCGTTGCAGCATCCCCGATGACTCCGTCTCGGATGACGACCGGCCTCTCGACGAGGTGAGGCATCTGGCGCGATAGCTTTGAAACCGTTTCTCGATGATCGGCTTGAAGTAGCCGATGCTGCGGGGAGTGTCCCCTCCGCCCGTGGGCCGGTTCCTCTTGCCGAGTTCCTCCATGCTCTCCAGAATGAGCCAGAGTGGAACGCCGCGTGTCCACCAGCTCTCGATCAGCTGCCAGTCGGCCGGGGACAGTATCCCCCGGCCGGCCTTCAGACGGCGGAAGCGTTCCTCGATGGTCCGTGCATAGACCTCCTCGGGAATCTCGGGAAGACGGTGCAGGAGCCCTCGTATGCAGGAACGGATGATCCGGTATGTGCGCCGGAAGGCGGCCATGGGCTCTCCAACGGCATCCGGGACGTCCTCGCCGGGCGATATACCCGCATCCGTTTGAACGAACTCGCTCAGCAGGCGACAGCGTTCCGTCGCGGCAGGATGGCGAGATATGACCCAGTCCCTGTGGGTGGCCTCCATGACGAGGAGGAGCTCGGTCGTCGCGAGGTCCTCGACCCGCAGGCACCGTGAGCGATGGCGATCGAGATCGATTCCATCTTCGCTTGCGACCTGCACGGCCTCCGGCAGGGCGGGAAGCCCCGGGATGGCGAAGACTCCGGCCGAGGAGACGCTGATACCTGTCCGGGCGCCGGCCGGAAGCATGTAGCGCAGGAGCGCCTCGGCCACCGCACTGCGATGGCGGTTGGCGGAACAGACGAAGAGGATTTTCATCCGCCGCTGTTCTTGCCGTAAATGATACGGAGCCCGTCGAGCGTGAGGTTCGGCTCGATCAGGTCAACTCCCTCGAGCTCCGCGATCAACTGTGCGTTCAAGCCTCCGGTGACCAGGACCTTGGGGTTATCCTTCATTTCTGCCCGCAGTCGGGCGAGCAGCCCGTTGATCATCGTGGTGTAGCCGTAATAGAGGCCGGACTGGATGCTGTGGATGGTGTTGCGTCCTATCAGACGCGGCGGTTTGCGAACCTCGACGCGGGGCAGTTTCGCGGCCCGTGCCGATAGACCATCGGCGGCGATCTGCAGGCCGGGCACGATGATGCCGCCCAGGTACTCGGCATGGGAGGAGAGCGCGTCGAAAGTCGTGGCGGTTCCGAAATCCACGATGATGGCCGCTCCGGCGACCCTGGCGTAGGCAGCCACGCTGTTGACTATCCGGTCCGCGCCCACCTCGAGGGGGTTATCGTACAGGATCTTGATGCCGGTCTTGATGCCGGGGCCGACCTGCAGGGGTTTGATCCCGAACCGTTGCTCGATCATTTGAGCCAGCACCCCCGTCAGGGGCGGGACAACCGAGGCCATGATGGCGGCATCGACGGAGTCTCCCGCGATGTTCTTCATCTGCAGGAGGCCATCGATCGTGATGGACCACTCATCCGGCGTGCGATCCTGGTAGGTGGCCAGACGCCAGTGGGCACGCAGGGTTTCGCCTTCATAAAGGCCGAGGACGGTATTGGTGTTTCCCACGTCGATGACAAGGAGCATGGTCAGGTCTCCTCGATGTGAGCCAGATCGCCGTAGCGAACTTCCACCACGCCGTCGCGCGCGGCCGGGCGAGGACCGTCCGGCACGACGCGCAAGGCCCCATCCGGGGACAACCCCGCCGTGACCCCCTCCCAGGTATCGTCGTCCCCCCTCACGCGGACTCGCGCGCCGCGTAAATCGAGCGCCAGCTTCACGTAGGCTTGAAGGACAGCCTCATCGCCCTCGCGGGGCCATACGGCGTACCACTCGCCGAGAGCGGCGAGCACCTGAAAGGCCACATCGGTGCGGTCGATGACGCGCCCGCCGATGATTCTCAGGGAGGTCGGTCGTTGTTCGAGCTCCGCCGGGAAGTCCGACTCGGTGTGATTGACGTTCACCCCTACCCCGACGACCAGGTCGCGTATCGTGTCGGGGCCGGTGCGGGCTTCCGTGAGGATGCCACCGACCTTCCTGTACCTGCCGGCCGGACTTCTATCCGGGATCACGAGATCGTTGGGCCACTTGATACGGATCGTATCGAGATCAAGGCGATGCATGGCGTACGTCGCCGCAACGGCCGCCAGCAGGCCGAAAAGAGGCACGGCCGAGGGCAGGGCGACGGGCCTGAAGATGGCCGAGAGGTAAACGCCCAGGCCGGGCGGTGAGTGCCAGGAATGCGATGCGCGCCCGCGGCCGTGCGTTTGTTCTCCGGCCAGGACCACGGTGCCCTCCGGCTCTCCCGATGACGCGAGTTCCCTGGCCCTGTCGTTGGTCGAGGACAGCCGGGCGTAGTACTCGACTCTCCTCCCGACGACGACGGCCCCACTCGGCCCGGTTCTGCGCATCAGCAAGTCCCTGAGTCGTAACGGATCCAGATCCATCACCCGTCCTCAACCGATTCCCACGATCTCGAGGCTCACATCGGACGCCGGGGCGGAATGTGTGAGGGCGCCGATGGCGATCCGGTCCACGCCGGTTCGTGCGACCTCCCCCACCGTCGCGATCGAGATCCCACCCGAGGCTTCCAGAAGGACGCTCTTGCCGGTGCCGCCGCTAGCCCACTTCTTCTTGCGGCCGACGGCCTCTCGCAGCTCCCGAGGAGACATGTTGTCCAGCAGGATGATGTCCGCACCGGCTTCGAGCGCTGCGTCGAAAGACGGCAGATCGTCCACTTCCACCTCGATCGGACACCGACCATGCACGAACCGCCTCGTCCTGGTTATCGCCCCGGCCAGGTCGCCGTTCACAGCGTGGTGGTTATCCTTGATGAGCACCCCGTCGAAGAGACCGAAGCGATGATTGCGCCCCCCTCCGAGTCGGACGGCCTGCCTCTCGAGGAGCCGATGCCCGGGCGTCGTCTTGCGCGTATCGTAGATCGCCGCGGCCGTCCCTTTCACCTCCTCCACGAACCGGCGCGTGAGTGTCGCGATACCGCACATCCTGCCCAGGAAATTCAACGCGGTCCTCTCGGCGCCCAGAAGGGCGGTTGTCTTCGCCTCGACCGCCAGGAGAACGGCTCCCGCCCGCAGGGCCGTGCCCTCCACGCCCTCCTCGACGATCCATGTCGCGGGATCCATGGCATGGAAGGCGAGCCTGGCGGGGGTCAGTCCCGCCAGGACCAGATCCCTCTTGGCGATGATCACGCCGCGGGCGCGCGCTTCGGGGCCCACGAGCGCCATGGAGGTCAGATCCCCCGGGCCGATATCTTCCAGGAGGGCTTCTCGAACGACCCGTGCGACCAGATGGAGTGGAAGGTCCGTCATCTCCTTATCGACCGCCTAGTTGCTCCAGAGTGATCCGGAGGCGTTCGAGACGGGCGCTGAGGGTGTCATGGACCGCGCGCACCTTGCTGACCGCCTCCGGCCTGGCGCGGGCGAGGAATTTCTCGTTCGCCAGCTTGGCCTCGTGGGTGGACAGTTGACGTTCTGCCCTTGATATCTCCTTCTCGATGCGACGCCTCTCCGCCGCCACATCCATCCCGTCGAGCGGCATGGCCACCTCGGCCCCGGAGGTCACGGCCCGCAGGGCCCGGAGGCCCGGCGGAAAACGCTCGAGGATCCGCAGGCGCGAGGAGTTCGTGAGCTTGATGATGTGGGGGGAGAGATGCTCGAGCGCGCGACGGGATTCCTCCGTTGACGGCACGATCAGGGTCTCGGCCTTGGCGGTCCGCGCGGACATCTCCGCCTGCAGCTTGCGGCGGGCCGTGACGACCTCCCGCATCGAGGCCATGGTGCGTTCGGCTTCCTCGTCCTCGAACTGTTCCTCCCGCCTGGGGTACGACGCCACGGCGAGCGCATCCAAGCGGTGCGCAGATCCGTCCGGGCGCGGGAGGTGATGCCACAGTTCTTCGGTGATGAAAGGCATGAACGGGTGAAGCAGGCGCATCAGGCGATCCAGGACATGCGTGATGGTGAACCTGGCGGCATCGCGCTGGGCGCCGCCGGCCGACAGGGCCGACTTGCTGATCTCGAGATACCAGTCGCAGAACTCGTGCCAGGTGAATTGGTACAGAGTCTCCGCGGCCTCGTCGAATCGATAGGATCCGAGGCTCGTCCTCACGCCGACCGCCACGCGGCTGCTGCGGCTCAGGATCCATCGATCGGCGAC
>JBHHZN010000095.1:0-8228 GCA_046758155.1 Acidobacteriota bacterium
TGGCAAGCAGGCGGCAAATGCCCTCGACCAGATCGGAGATATAGCCGAAGGACCGCGTCTGGGACCCGTCTCCGAAGACGGTCAAGGGTTCTCCCCTGAGAGCCTGCGCCAGGAATGTCGGGATCGCGCGCCTGTCGCTGATCCGCATGCGGGGACCGTACGTGTTGAAGATGCGGACGATCTTGGTATCGAGTCCGTGGGTGCGGTGATACGCCATCGTCAGCGCCTCCCCGAATCGCTTGGCCTCGTCGTACACGCCGCGTGGGCCGATCGGATTGACGTTGCCCCAGTACGATTCGTCCTGGGGATGGATCAGGGGATCGCCGTACACCTCGGATGTGGAGGCCAGCAGGAACCGGGCGCCCTTTTCGAGCGCCAGCCCGAGGGCCTTGTGTGTGCCGATCGAACCGACTTTCAGCGTCTGGATCGGCAGATCGAGGTAATCCAGGGGGCTGGCCGGACTGGCGAAATGCAGGATATGGTCGATCTTGCCCGACGTGTAAATGTAGTTCGTCACATCCAGGTCGATGAAGTGAAATCGATCCCGCCCCATCAGGTGCGCTATGTTGTCAGGCGAGCCGGTCAGCAGGTTGTCGACACAGACAACGTCGAACCCGTCAGCGAGCAAACGCTCGCAGAGATGGCTCCCTATGAATCCGGCACCGCCGGTGATCAAGACTTTCTCAGCCACGAGGCCCTCCCACAGCAGGATAAGAAGGCACATTATAATGCTTTCGAGGAGGAGAGGTTGCCGTGAAGGCCGTGATCAGGTGGATCGCCAAACAGCTCTTGCCTCCCGCGGCGGCGCTGCTCATCGTGATTCTGCGGGGCACCATGCGCGTGCAGCGTGTCGGGATCGAGCAGGTGGAGCGATTCCGTGAGGCGGGCGAGCCTTACATCCATGCCTTCTGGCACGGGCATCTCCTTCTCATGCCTTACTCCTACGTCGGCCCCGGGATCGTGATCCTGATCAGCGCCCACCAGGACGGTGAGCTGATCGCACGAACGATGCGTTGGTTCGGCCACGCGTCGGCCCGGGGATCATCGACGAGCGGCGGAGTGAGTGCCCTGAGAGCGGCCGTCCGCGCGCTGCGTGGCGGATCGGACGTGGGGATCACGCCGGATGGCCCGCGCGGCCCACGCCATGTCGTCCAGGCCGGAGTTATCCAGGCGGCGCGCATGGGAGGCGCTCCCATCGTGCCGGTCGTTTTTCGCGCTTCACGTTGCAAGGTGTTCTCGTCGTGGGACCGATTCATCGTTCCGTACCCCTTCTCCCGCGGCGTGTTCGTCTACGGGGAGCCGGTTCGGGTGCCCCGCGACGCGGGCCCGGGGGAGATCGAGGTGCTGAGAGCACTCCTGGAGAGACGGCTGGGCGAACTGGAGGACCGGGCCCGTGCCCTCGTGGCGCGACGGGTCGTTTCCGCCGGAACCGCGGATCCCGGACATGTCTGAGATAGGAACGGCGACGGTCCGGCAAGAAGACAGCGTGCGGCGCATCCTCATCGTTGCCGGTGAAGCTTCGGGCGATCGTTACGGCGCCGGTCTCATCCGGGCCATCCGGCTCCAGGTTCCGGGCGTGCAGTTCACCGGCATCGGCGGACGGTGCATGCGGGAGGCCGGCCTGGATCCCCTCATGGATACCGAGCGTATCGCCGTCCTGGGGTTCTTCGAAGTTCTCACGACTCTGCCCCGCATCCATAGAGCCCTCAACCGCTGCATCGCCGAACTGGATACTCGTCCCGATCTCGTCTTGTTGATCGATTATCCGACTTTCAACCTCCGCCTGGCCAAGCGCGCGGCGGCCGCCGGCATCCCCGTCGTGTATTTCGTGAGCCCTCAGATCTGGGCGTGGAAGCCGGGGCGCATCAAGGCCATCGCCGAAGCGGTGCAGCAAATGCTGGTCATCTTCCCTTTCGAAGAAAAGTTTTATAGCGATCGTGGTGTCAAGGCCACTTTCGTGGGGCATCCTCTCCTGGAGATCCTCAAGACCCAGGGGCCCCGACTTTCGCGAGGAGAGGCCGCCGAGCGGTTCGGCCTGGATGCGCAGAGACGGATCATCGGCCTGCTCCCCGGTAGTCGCATGAAGGAGGTCCGGAGGAATCTCCCCCCGATCCTCGGGGCGGCACGGCGGCTGCGGAAGCGGTTTCCTGATTTGCAGTTCCTGATGCCGGTGGCCTCCACGCTGACGCGCGATGGAGTCGCCGCGATGGTCGATCTCCCCGGCGTCGTCTTCACGGAAGGGGGCTTCTACGAAGCGCTGAACATGTGCGAAGTGGCAGCCGTCTCATCCGGCACGGCGACCATGGAGGTCGGGCTCCTGGGTGTTCCGATGGTCGTGGTCTACCGGCTGCACCCGCTGACCTATGGTGTCGGGCGACACATGACCCATCTCGACACATTCGGGATGGTCAACCTCGTGGCTGGATCCCGGATCGTTCCGGAGCTCATCCAGAACGAGTGCACGCCGGAAAAGATCGCCGACGCGCTCACCGAGTTGCTGTCCGATCGGGTTCTGTACGAGCGGACGCGTCGCAATTTGCGGGCCTTGAAGTCGAAGCTGGGTGGTGGAGGAGCCTTCGACAAGGCGGCCCGTGTCATCATGGAGGCTTTGCGGTGAGACGGGTCCCGGCCCGCCTTGCTCGGATCTCCCTCCGTGGGTACCGCCGGACGTGACACATCCCGCGCATGCGCTCCGCGTGGCCGTCAGCGGCACCGGCTCGGCGGCCTACCCACGGCAGCCGCCTTTCGATCCCTCCGAGCAGTACCCCGAGCTGCCCGGCGCCGTCAGGCGATCGGACTCCTCCAACACCGTCTACGCGGGGGTGCGCGAGGCCTTGCATCTGCTGGGTCTCGATGCCCCCTCTTTCGGGACACGGGACTGGAACCCGCTCGGCACGGCCGTCCACCCGGGCGATCGTGTCGTCGTCAAGCCCAACATGGTGCGCCATTTCCACGGCTCCGGGGGGAGTCTCGACGCGCTGGTGACCCACGGATCGGTCGTCCGTGCGGTGCTCGACTACGTCGTGATCGCCTTGCGCGGTGAGGGGCGGATCACCGTGGGGGATTCACCCCTGCAATATGCCGATTTTGCCGCCACGCTGAGCGCTTCCGGACTGGAACGGGTTGTCGAGGAGGTGCGCCGCTACGCGACGGTTCCGATCGACCTGGTTGATTTTCGCAAGGAACGATCGGAAAAGCGCTCCGGGCTCATCGTGTCCCGCGTGCCCAACGACGGCGATCCGCGGGGCTACCGGCCGGTGGAATTGAACGAGCGGAGCCGCTTTGCGGATGTCTCCGTCGAACGCTCGAGAAAGTTCCGGGTCACTCAGTTCGATCCGGCCGCCATGGCACGGGCCCACAACTCCTCCCGGCACGCCTACCTGTTTCCGGCGACGATCCTCGAAGCCGATGTCCTCGTCAATCTTCCGAAGCTCAAGACGCACCGCAAGGCCGGCATCACCGCGGCGATGAAGAACCTGGTCGGCATCAATGGGTCGAAGGACTGGTTACCCCACCATACCGCCGGCGCTCGCACCGACGGCGGCGACGAGTACCTGGCACGGTGCTGGCGCAAGGCGACTGTCGGGTACCTGCGGGACAGGATTGAAACCACGCGGTCGCGCGCTGCACGCCGGATGATCCATGGCGTCGAATGGCTTCTGAAGGCCACGGGCAAGGTGACACCCTTCCCGGATGATTACTGGGAGGGGTCCTGGCACGGGAACGATACACTCTGGCGAATGGTTCACGATCTGCACCAGGTCCTGTATTTCGCTGATGCATCGGGGAGCCTTCACGACGAACCGGTGCGCCGGTACTTCGCCGTGGTGGATGCCGTGATCGCCGGCGAGGGGGATGGCCCGATGCGCCCAACGCCGAAGGCCGCGGCTCTGATCGTGGCAGGGGCCAACCCCGCGGCGATCGATATCGTCTGCAGCCGGTTGATGGGTTTCGACCCGCACAAGATTCCTCTGCTGGCGAATACGCTCGGGAACGAACGGCCCCCCAGCGTCCCGGGACTGGACGCGATCCAGGTGGTATCGAGCGAGACGCGCTGGCAGAGGCCGTTCGATCTGGCGCGGGCCGAGAGCCTGAAATTCAGGCCTCCCGTCGGGTGGGAGGGGGCGATCGAGCTGAACGCATGTGAGGGACTTCTAGGAGAGAAACATGAAAAGGGAGCAAGACCAGGATCGCGACGTGGAGGCTCTGGCGCCCGGTAGTGCCACGGCGCAAGGAACCGACAGGTTCCGCGGGCGGTTCACCAGGGAATGCGCGCCGGATCACTTCCGCAAGAGTCGCGATCTCTGGTTTTCCTCGCTCGGCATCGGAACCTATCTTGGAGAGCCGGACCGGAGCGACGATGAACGGTATCGCCAAGCGATCGTCACGGCGGTGCGATCCGGCTGCAATGTCATCGACACGGCGATCAACTACCGTTTCCAACGATCCGAGCGCAGCGTCGGAGCGGCGCTGCGGGACCTGTTCGCTGAGGGGTTTGCGCGAGAGGAGATCGTCGTCGCGACGAAGGGGGGGTTCATTCCCTTCGATGGCGCCTATCCCGAGGATCCCGCCGACTGGTTCAGGACCGCCTTGCTCCGGCCCGGCCTGGCGCGTCCGGACGACGTCGTGGCCAACTGTCACATCATGACACCGAGATTCCTGGAAGCGCAGATCGAATGGAGCAGGAAGAATCTGGGACTGGAAAAGCTCGATATCTATTTTCTGCATAACCCCGAGACGCAGCTTCAAGCCCTCGATCGCGCCGAGTTCCTGATGCGGGTTCGGGCCGCGTTCGAACTGTTCGAAAGGAAAGTCGAGGAAGGAGTCCTCGGACTGTACGGTGTGACTACCTGGGACGGTCTGCGTGTCCCCGCGGGTCGGCCCGGTCACCTCTCACTCGAGGAACTTCTCGTGGCGGCCCGACACGCTGGTGGGGAAGGGCATCATTTCCGGGTCATCCAGGCCCCCCTGAATCTGATCATGCCCGAAGCCTGCCTGGCCCCAACGCAGCGGGTCGGAGGACATCCCGCCTGTCTGCTGACAGCCGCATCCGCCTCGGAGATGATCGTGATGGCGAGCGCCTCGTTGCTGCAAGGACAGGTGGTCCTGGCTCTGGAGCCGGATGGGGGACGGTTCCTGCCGGGCGCGCTGACCAACGCGCAGAGGGGGCTGCAGGTCGTTCGTTCCGTCCCCGGCCTGACGACGGCCCTGGTGGGGATGAAAAGCGTCGAACATGTCCGAGAGAATCTGGGGCTGGCCCGTGTATCGCGCCTGGAGGAGGAAAAGGCTCTCGCGCTCCTCCGGAGGGTGGCCCGGCCCGAGGAGTCCAGTTGATGCCGTGGGCCGTATGCGGCATACTTACGACACGAGGAGACCCCCTTTTCGTTCGCCATTCTCATCCTTCCGGGCCGAATCAATGCTCAAGAGCATGACGGGCTTTGGCCGGGGCGAAGCCTCGGCGGGCAGGTTCCTGGTGACCGTGGAACTCCGCAGTGTCAATCATCGGTTCGCCGATCTGAAGATCAAGCTGCCCTCCGAGCTGGTGGGGTTGGAACAACTGCTGCAGAGTCGTGTCAAGAAGGTCGTGCGGCGGGGTCGACTGGACGCCGTCGTCAATGTGTCCCGGCAGGGCGGCTCCCCCAGCCCCGTCGAGATCAATCGCCCCCTCGTCGACTCTTATGTTCGCGCCGCCCGGGAGCTGAAGCGGCAGTACGGACTCTCCGGTGAGATCAATATACAGGCGCTCCTGTCGCTTCCCGAGGTCATGAGGACGTGCAGCGCGAGTCGTCCGGGTCGCGCCCAGCGGTCCGCGGTCGTCAAGGCCTTCGATACCGCCTTGAGGGCGCACGACGCGATGCGGGCGCGAGAAGGGGAGATCCTGGGCCGAGACATTAACAAGAGGCTGCTCATGATCGGGAGGCTCAGGGAGCGGATCGAAAAGCGCGCCCCACGCATGGTGGGCGGCTACGCTCGGCGCTTGCAGGCGCGCATCCGCCGACTCGAGGCATCGAAGGCGGGTAGGTTGCAGCCCATCGATGGGACGCGAGTCGCGCAGGAGACGGCCATCGCGGCGGAAAAGGCGGACATCACCGAGGAGCTCGTCCGGCTGGGTGGGTACCTGCAGCAGGCGGGCGAACTGATGACCTCCGCCCGCGAGCCGGCCGGCAAGAGGCTGGACTTCATCATGCAGGAGATGAACAGAGAGGCGAACACCATCAATTCCAAGGCGATCGATATCTCGATATGCCGGGACGCCCTTGATATCAAGGCGGAGGTGGAGAAGATCCGCGAACAGGTCCAGAATGTCGAGTAGGCCCGATCTCTTCGTGATCTCCGCCCCCTCGGGTGCGGGCAAGACGACGCTCATCCGCGAGCTGTTGAGACGCGTGCCCGATGTGGATTTTTCCGTGTCGTTCACGACCCGTCCTCGCAGATCGAACGAGAAAGAGGGAATTGATTACCATTTTGTGGATGATGAACAATTCGACCGCATGCTGCGGGCCGGCGACCTGCTCGAGTCCGCCACCGTGCACGGCTGCCGGTACGGAACCAGCGCCAGGCTGATCGAGCAAGCGCTGGCCGGCGGGCACGATGTTCTGCTCGACATCGACACCCAGGGTGCCGCGAGCGTGAGGAAGCGGTGCAAGGATGCCGTGACGATCTTCATCTTTCCTCCCGCGCTGTCGGTTCTTCGGGAAAGGCTGAGCCATCGCGCCGAGGAGCCGCCGGAGGAGATCGAGCGACGCCTCGATCATGCCCGGCTGGAAGTCGAGAGGTATATCGATTACGACTATCTCGTTATCAACGATTCGTTCGAAGAAGCCATGGCGGCCCTCGAGCGGATCGTCTTGAGTCGAAGGCAACGCAGGCCCCGGATGGTTGAGGCTTGCGAGGCGATCCTGGAAACCTTCCGCCGCGCGTGAGCGGTTTTTCCCATGAGGAGACATGTGAGATTGATCAGTTATCCTGATGATATGGGGAGCAAATTCAAGTTCATTGTGGTTACGTCACAGCGTTGCCGCCAGTTGCAGAAGGGGGCCAAGCCACGGGTGCCATCGCGATCCAAGAAGTTCACGACCATAGCCCAGGAGGAGGTCCTTGCCAACAAGGTCGAGCATTTCGATGAGGCGCCGGAAGAGACGGCCAAGCAACTCCTGCAAGACACCGAGCCCGAGCAGACCGCCGAGACCCACTGAGGTCATCCGGGGGCGGGGCAGGGGAGGCGACAGCTGATGTCGGACCCGTGTATCGTCCTCGGTGTCACGGGGGGTATAGCCGCCTACAAGGCGGCCGATATCGTGCGCGGCCTGCAGGACGAGGGGGCGGAGGTGGCGGTCATCCTGACGGATCATGGCCGGGAATTCATCACGCCCCTCACGCTCGCCACGCTTTCGGGGCGTCAGGTCATCACTTCGCAGTTCGACCTACCCGGCGGTGGTGCCGGGGCGACCAGCATCGAGCACATCGACCTGGCGAGGCGATGCCGTCTCTTGCTGGTGGCGCCCGCCACGGCGAACGTTCTGGGGAAAATGGCGGCCGGGATCGCGGATGATTTCCTGTCCACCTTCTATCTTGCCTTGAATTGCCCGGTGGCCGTGGCCCCGGCGATGAACACGGCCATGTGGAACCATCCCGCTGTCCAGTCCAACATGCAGACGCTGCGTGCAAGGGGTGTGCGGATCATGGACCCGGAGTTCGGCCGATTGGCGAGCCGCGGCGAGGGCCAGGGGGTCGGCCGGTTGGCCGGAGTGGAGCGGATCGTGCGCGAGTCGATGGCGATCGTGCGGGAAACGAGTCGCGACGCGCGGCGGGCGGATCGCGCCGCGCTGTCGGGGATCAAGGTGCTTGTCACGGCGGGACCGACGCGCGAGCATCTGGATCCGGTACGGTTCATCTCCAGCCCGTCGAGCGGGAAGATGGGATTTGCCGTCGCGCGGGCGGCCCGGACGCTCGGGGCCGAGGTCACCCTGGTGGCAGGACCGACGGATCGCCCCGACCCGGACGGTATCACGACGTTGCACGTGACGACCGCCCGAGAGATGCGCGATGCCGTGATGGCGCATCTGGAGGACACGCGCGTCGTCGTCAAGGCGGCGTCGGTGTCCGATTTCAGGCCGGCCCGGCGGGCCGGTGAGAAGATCAAGAAGGAGAATGGCGTGCCGCGCGTGGATCTGGTGCTGAACCCGGATATCCTTTCCGAGATCGTCGCTGCGCAGGGCGAACGGTTC
>JBHHZN010000096.1:0-8220 GCA_046758155.1 Acidobacteriota bacterium
GGGGCTATCGCTCGAGTTGAGGTACTTCGGTTCACCGGGACCGATGATGCGTCCCCCGAATCCGACAACCTCGCCCGAGAGGTTCCGGATCGGGAAGACGACCCGGTTGCGGAACCGATCGTAGCTAGAGGATCCCCCCTGCTTGCGCACCAGGAGTCCCCCGGCGATGAGCAGGTCGACGGGGAACCCTTTGGCGGCCATGTGCCCCTTGAGGGCATCCCACCGGTCGGGGGCGTAGCCGATGCCGAGACGTCCGACCGTCTCGGCCGTCATGCCGCGAGCGCGAAGGTACTTGCGCGCCGCGGCGGCCTCGGGCCCCGACTTGAGCATCTCGTGGTAGAAGGCGGCCGCCTCGCGATGGGCGACCAGGATCGCCTCTTTGCGGGAACGCCGCCCGGGACTCCTCGCCGTGACGGGAATCCCCAGCCGATGCGCGAGCAGCCGGGCCGCCTCGAGGAACTCGACGTTCTCGCGCAACATGACGAACTTGAAGACATCGCCGCCGGTCTGGCAGCCGAAGCAGTAAAAGAGGCCCTTCTCCTCGTCGAGGTAGAAGGAGGGGGTTTTCTCGGAGTGGAAGGGGCACAGCCCCCGGAACTTCCGGCCGGCCCGTTTCAGAGGCACCGACTCGGAGATCAGGGCGACAAGATCGATCGCCGACCGGACTTTCTCGACAAAGTCGGTTGGTTGAGCGCTTGCCAAGGCCCCCCCGTGAGCAAGACGGCTCGCTCAGACCTCGTGGCAGGTTCCAGTTCAAGGATAAGGAGGCCGGCGGGGCGGCACCTGCCCGTACCACCCCGCCGAGAGGTAAAACTGCCTGATAAAGCCCTTACCCGTTAAACTTTCGCTCTTGCGCCAAGCGTTTGAGAAGCTTCTTGCGCGCGGCCAGCGCCTTGCGCTTGCGCTTCGCGCTCGGCTTCTCGTAGTGCTGCCGCTTCTTGAGTTCGCCCAGGATTCCCGATTTCTCGCATTTGCGCTTGAAGCGGCGCAGGGCGTTCTCCAGCGACTCATCCTCACGTACCTTTATGAGCGGCATCCGGCGTCATCCCTCCCTTCTCTCAGGAACTCAGATGCCGTACTTGTTCACTTTCCGTTTCCGGCCTTCGGCCGGCGGCCGACCCCGGGCCGATCGATGCCCCGGATCAACACACCCCCACCATTGGCACGGGGCACGAACACAGTAATCCCCCGACTTGCTTTTGCGGACGGCCCGTTGGCAGAGGACAAAGGAATATATCGCCACATACGGAAACTGTCAAGAAAACAAAACAATCTTTGTCAACGGGATGAATCCGGCAATACCATGAAAACAAACAGCTTCCCAGCGAAGGACGCCGGGGCCGCCATGCAGGGTAGCTGAACGTCAATACATTGACAATCTGGCGCCTCACCGGGCGCCGCGGCGCGGCAGGAGAGAGAGGATCTGGCTGGCGGCGTAGCCGGCGCCGAAGCCGTTATCGATATTCACGACCGTCGTCCCCGACGAGCAGCTATTGAGCATCGCGAGCAGGGCCGCCAGGCCACCGAACGAAGCGCCGTAGCCCTGGCTGGTGGGCACCGCGATGATCGGCACACTGACCAGCCCGCCCACGACGCTCGGCAGAGCCCCCTCCATGCCGGCCACCACGATGATCACCTTCGCCGCGCGCAGTTGCTTGGACTCCGAGAGCAGGCGGTGGATGCCCGCGACACCCACATCGAAGGCCCTCGCGGCCTCGTTGCCCATGATCTCGGCGGTCACGGCCGCCTCCTCGGCGACCGGGATGTCGGATGTGCCGGCCGTCAGCACCAGGAGACCTTTCCTGAGCGGGCGACGGCGGCGGGAGGCTTCGACCGTGATGGCCCGCGCCTCGGCGTGATACCGGGCCAACGGCACGACCTCGACCGCTTGCGTGTACAGCTCCTCGGTCGCGCGCGTGACCAGGATGGGGTTGCCCGCCGGCGCGATGCGCTCGAGGATCCCCAGGACCTGCAGATGGGTCTTGCCCTGAGCGAAGATCACCTCCGGGAACCCGCGCCGCAGGGCTCGGTGCGTGTCGTAGCGGGCGAACCCGAGGTCCTCGACGGGAAGGCCTCGGAGCTTGTCCATCGCTTGCCGCACACCGAGTCGGCCCGCGCGCACCGCCTCGAGCACCTTCTTGATATCGCCCGGATGCATGGTGGCGGACATTATACCCGTTGCTTGACGGCCGATCCGGCAGCCCGTATCATCGGGCCCTGCCGAGGAGAGCCTGCGACGTGAGCGAATTCACGGTGGCCATCACCGGAGCCAGCGGGTCAGCGTGCGCCCGGGGGTTGCTGGGGGCGCTCTCGGCCCATCCCGATGTCCGCCGTATCAACGCCGTGATCTCCTCGTCGGCCTTGACCGTCGCGCGCGAGGAGCTGGGGCCTCGCGACGCGTCGCTCGATCGGATCCGCGCGAGGCTGTGCGAGGACACGTCCAAGATCCGCTGGTTCGATGAGCGGGACGTCGGCGCGCCGATCGCCAGTGGCTCGTACCGCCAGCGCGGCACCGTCATTCTCCCGTGCAGCATGTCCACGCTGGGAGCCGTCGCCTCGGGCGCCTCCCACAACCTCATCCACCGCGCCGCCGAGGTCACGCTGAAGGAGCGTCGCCTCCTCGTTCTGGGCGTGCGGGAAGCTCCCCTGTCGGCGATCCATCTGCGCAACATGCTCACCGTGACGCAGGCCGGCGCCGTCGTCTTGCCGATCACGCCGGCTTTCTACGGCCACCCGCGCACGATCGACGACGTCATCGAGCTGTACCTCGGCCGTGTCCTGGACCATCTGGGCCTGCCGCAGTCCCTGGGAAAGCGCTGGGGCTCCTGATGGCCGGCGGGCTGGCGGCATGGAGGAATCGACTGGTTCTCACCGGCGAGCTGGTGGCCTTTCCGCACACGATCTTCGCCCTGCCGTTCGCGTTTCTCGGCATGATCCTGGGCTCGGGTGGACGGCCGACGCCGGGCCAGGTCGTCTGGATCACGCTGGCGATGATCGGGGCGAGAACCGCCGCGATGTCGTTCAACAGGATCGTGGACCGGCGGCTCGACGCTGCGAACCCGCGCACGTGCGGACGCCCCCTGCCCAGTGGCCGGATCGGACTGGGGTGGGCCGTTGCCGTCTGCCTGCTCGCCTGCGGCCTGTTCTTCGTCGCGGCAGCGGCTCTGAGCCCGCTGTGCCTGGCCCTCGCGCCTCTGGCCCTGCTGATCGTGCTGGGATACTCCTACACGAAACGCTTCACCTGGGCCGGCCACCTGATCCTCGGCCTGGCGCTGGCCGGGGCCCCCGTGGGCGCCTGGATCGCCGTCTCCGGCCCGCTCTCAGCCGTTCCGGCGCTGCTGGCGCTGGCGGTCATCTGCTGGACGGCGGGATTCGACATCATCTACTCCTGTCAGGACCAGGCCTTCGACCGCGAGCGCGGACTGGAGTCGATTCCCGCCCGATTCGGCATCGGGCCCGCCTTGCGGATCTCCTCCTGGCTGCATGCCCTGATGATGGTCGCGCTCGGCCTGGCGGCGCCGCTGGCGGGGCTCGGGGGAGCGTACCTCGCCGGCCTGTTCCTGGTGGGCCTGGTGCTGGTTCACGAGCACAGGATCGTCGGCCCGCGGGATCTGTCCCGCGTCAACGCCGCCTTCTTCACGCTCAACGGCTGGGTCTCGGTCATCATCTTCGCCGCGGCGCTGGTGGACCTGCGACTGTAGGAAGCGCCGCCGGCCGTCTTGCCCGTCGGCTCTTTCCGCGCTGTCTTGAGACTCCGCGTCGTCACGGCCCGACACTGTGCGCCCGGCCGGCCTCCCGGGCACCGGCGTGGCCCAGCCGCGCGGTTGCGCCGGTTCGTTCCACCTTTATATTGAGCAGCGGTTTTCCCTGACCCGGATCCGGGGCGTGATTGATGGCCACAATTCTTCTCGTCGACGACGAAGAGGTCAACCTCTACGCGTTGAAGATCATCCTCGAGTCCCGAGGCTATACGTGCGTGACCGCGTCCAACGGTCCGGACGGCCTGCGCCTGGCGTCCGAGAGACAGCCGCACGCCATCCTGCTGGACATCCAGATGCCGGTGATGGACGGCTTCGAGGTATGCCGGCGGCTCAAGCAGAACGAGCAGACACGGCGTATCCCCATCCTGCTTCTCACCGCCCGCTACCGTGATCACGACGAGGTGGTCCGCGGCCTCGATCTGGGGGCGAACGACTACGTCACGAAGCCGTTCAACTCCGACGAGCTGCTCGCCCGCGTGGCTGTCATGGTGCGCGTGCGCAACGCCGAGGAGGCGGTCCGCCACGCCTCCCTGACCGACGAGCTGACCGGTCTTTACAATCGCCGCACCCTCCAACAGCGCCTGGAGGAGGAGCTTCATCGGGCCATCCGTTACTCGTGCAACCTCTCCTGCATCATGCTCGACATCGATCACTTCAAGAAGATCAACGACACGCACGGTCATCCGGCGGGGGATTCCGTGCTCGTGCAGATCGCCGAGATCCTGCGGCGGCACGTGCGCAAGAGCGACCTCGCCGTGCGTTACGGCGGCGAGGAGTTCCTGCTAGTTCTGTTCGGCAACGACAAGTCCGGCTGCATGCGCGTCGCCGAGCGGGTCCGGGCCGACGTCGAATCCCACGGGTTCGAGTTCGACGGAACTTCGATCCGGGTCACCATCAGCAGCGGCGTGGCCACCTTCCCGGATGACGGCGTGAAGACCGCGGAAGACCTGGTCGCGTGCGCGGACTCCGCCCTGTACGAGGCGAAGACCTCCGGCCGCAACGTCGTCCGGGCCGGTTGAGCGGCCCCACGTCATGAGCATCCGGCCCGCGCGATGGAAGAGCCTGTCCAGCAAGATCACCATCGTCTACACGTCGCTGTCGGTGACCCTGGTCGCCGTGGTCAGCTTCATCGGCTACGAGATGAACTCGCGGGTCCTGGGCGACCGGATCCGCGGCGAGCTGCTCCTCACGGTGGATCAGACGCTCCAGCAGGTCGACGCCGAGATCGAGGAGCGCATTCGCGAGGTGAGGACCCTCACGCTGTCGCCCGCGCTGTACCGCGCCGCCCGGCGGGCCACCCGCAGAACCGAGGCGCTGCACCTGCAGACCGCCCCCGAGTCGATCGTGGCCCGCTCGATGGCGGACCGCGCGGAGGACCCCTCGATCCAGGAGGCGGATCGCTTCCTGGTGAGCATGAAGCGAGACCGCGACGACCTCGCCGAGGTCTTCATCACCGATCGGTACGGCATCAGCGCGGCGATGTCGAACCCCACGAGCGACACGCGACAGGACGACGAGGCATGGTGGCAAGAGGCGGTCGAGAACGGCTACTTCCTGGGCAACCTCCGGTTCGACGAATCCGCCCGCAGTTACTCCTACAGCATCGCGCTGCCGATCCGCGACGATCCCCGGCGGCCGCTGGGGGTCGTGAAGGCCGTCTTCAACCTCAAGGCCATCCAGCAGATCGTCAACGCCGTTCATATCGGCAAGACCGGCTACATGGTCGTGCTGTCTCACGACGGCCGGGTGATCAGCCATCCCGATGAGGCCAGCCTGTTCAAAGGGGTGAACGAGCTGCGGGATCTCGTCTCCGCGGGCGACCTGGTCTCCTCGTCGTTGACGGGCGTGGAGAGATTCCGCCGCGGCGAGGGGGAGGATGAGCAGGAATGGCTGGTCGGCTTCTCGCGCCTCATGCGCCCCGCGAGCCCGGCGCCCCTGGACTGGAGGGTCATGGCCCTGGTCTCGCGCGACGAGATCATGGCCCCCATCATCACCGTGCGCGACAGGGCCCTGCTCGCCGGTGTCATCTTCATCCTCGCCGCCGTGCCGCTGGTCTACTCCTTCTCGCGGAGACTGGCCCGGCCGCTGTGCGACCTGGCCCGGCGCGCCGACCGGATCCGCGAGGGGGACCTGGAGGTCAGTCTCGACGTCCCATCATCGCACGAGATCGGCCGCCTCGCGCGGGCCCTGTCCTCCATGGTGGAGAGCCTGAAGACATCCCACCGGCGCACCCTGGAGATCAACCTCGGCCTGGAAAAGACGGTCCGCCAGAGGACCGAGGAGCTGCGACGCAAGAACCGCCAGATCCAGCAGCAGAACAAGCGGGTCGTGGAATCGAGCCGGCTCAAGAGCCAGTTCCTGGCCAACATGTCGCACGAACTGCGCACCCCCCTGAACGCCGTCCTGTCACTGTCGGAGATCCTGGCCAACGAGATGAGCGGCCCTCTCAACGAGGAGCAATGCAAGCAGGTCTCCATCATCAACCGCGCCGGAAAGTCACTGCTGCGACTCATCAACGACGTGCTCGATCTGTCGAAGATCGAGGCCGGCCGCATGACGCTCGAGCCCGCCCCCATGTCGCTGCGGGCCTTGATCGACCTGGTCGCCGACACCCTGCGCCCGCTGGCGGAGGACAAGGCCCTGAGCCTCACGGTCGAGACGGCGCCGGACCTGCCCGAGTTCATCAAGAGCGACGAGCACAAGCTGAGGCAGGTCCTGATCAACCTGATGGGAAACGGCATCAAGTTCACCGAACGCGGCGGCGTGACGCTGCGGGTGGAGCGAACCCGTCAGCCGCCCATGATCCGCTTTCACGTCATCGATACCGGGATCGGCATCGAGCCCGAGTCGAAAGACCGTATCTTCGAGGAGTTCCACCAGGCCGACGGATCGACGACACGCAAGTACGGCGGCACGGGGCTCGGGCTGACCATCTCGCGCAAGATGGCCGAGCTGATGCGCGGGACGCTGACGGTCGAGAGCAACGTGGACGAGGGATCGACCTTCACGCTGTCCATCCCGTACGAGCCAGCGCCGCCCGCGACCGACATCGCGGCCACGGTGGACAGCAGGACCCGGCTGCGGCTGCCCGATTCCCCGCCGATGAAGATGGCCGACGACTCCGCCACCATCGGCCCCGACAACCGGCCCATCGTGCTGGTCGCCGAGGACGAGCAGGACAACCTTTACATCATGAAGAACTACATCAACCGGCTGGGTTACCGGGTCATCTTCGCCCGCGACGGCAACGAGGTGCTCGAGAAGGCCCGCACGCACGAGCCGATCGCCATCACGCTGGACCTGGTGCTGCCGAAGAAGGACGGCTGGGAGGTCCTCTCGGAGCTGAAATCGGATCCGCAGACGCACGACATCCCGGTCATCATCGCCTCGGTGCTCGACAACGAGGAGCGGGCTCTCTGCCTGGGGGCTTTTCGCTGTCTGGTCAAGCCGATCACCGAGATGGACCTGGCGGACGTTCTCCGCGACGTGCTCGAGGCCCGGAAGACGGGGTGCGAGCGACCCGCCGCCGTCGATGACGACACCGCCGGCGCGGGGGACGCCTCGCCGGAAGCGCCCCGCCACCCGGAGGACTCCGGTGTCGAGCAGGCGGCGGCCTCCCCGGCATCCGCCGCCGGTGACGTTCGGACCATTCTGGTCGTCGAGGACGACCCTGCCAACCGGTACACGCTCGACTTCATGCTCAAGTCGGCCGGCTACGAGGTCGTCATCGCCGAGAACGGGCTCGATGGGATCGACAAGGCCAAGCAGATTCACCCCGACCTGATCCTGATGGACATGATGATGCCCGTGCTGGGCGGCCACGAGGCGACCCGCAGGCTCAAGAACGCCCCCGGCGTCATGGCGATCCCCGTCATCGCCCTGACCGCGGCGGCGATGGCGGGAGACAGGGAAAAAGCGCTCGCCGCCGGCTGCGACGACTACGTGAGCAAGCCGGTCGACCGCGAGCGGCTGATGGAACGGATCCAGTACTGGCTCCAGGACAGGGCGCAAGTCGGCATGTGAACCAGCTCCCGGACCGGGCGGGGGCGATCCGGGCCGGGAGGGGCCGCGATCAGTCTCAAGATGAGACCGGCCTCATCATGCCGTGAGACTCCTGTAACCCACTTATAACAAGCATCATAGCTCCTGGTAGGCCCGATCACGGTCTCAATCTGAGACTGGCCCTGTCCCTCCTCCGATCAGTCCTTCTTCCATCCCAACCTCTTCTATAACAACATGTTAGGTGCTGCGCGGCCGGCTTCCGGGAGGTTGGCATGGTGTGTGCTTGGATGAGGGATGTCCAGGTTTTCGGGGAATTATGGGCCATCGGGGCCCGGATTGAAGGAGATCACACCATGGGTAAGAGAATCCTCAAGAAACTCGCTGGCCTCGCCGCCGCCGCGGCGCTGCTGGTCGTCCTGGCGGCCGGATCGGTGGCTCCGGCGGTGGCGGGGGTTGG
>JBHHZN010000097.1:0-8216 GCA_046758155.1 Acidobacteriota bacterium
AGGTCACCGGCGGGACCATCGCATCACGAGGAGAGGGGGTGGCATGATCGGCATCGGCGACATCCGCGAGGCCCGCGGGAGGATCCACGATAAGGTCCATCGCACGCCGCTTGTGAGATCGACGATGCTCTCGCGCCGGACCGGAGGGACCGCCTACCTCAAGCTGGAGAACATGCAGAAGACGGGTTCTTTCAAGCCGCGCGGGGCGCTCAACAACATCCTCGCGTTGTCCCCGCAGCGCCGGGACAAGGGGCTGATCACCATCTCCGCGGGCAATCATGCCCAGGGGGTGGCCTACGCCGCCGCCCAGGTGGGCGCGCACGCCATCGTCGTCATGCCGGCCGGCGCGTCCGCCTCCAAGGCGGAGGCCACGCGGGGCTACGGCGCCGAGGTCGTCCTGCACGGTGACGTGGAAGCGGCCTTCGAGAAGGTCGAGGAGTTGAGAAAGGAGAAGGATCTGACGTTCATTCATCCTTTCGACGATGATGCCACGATCGCCGGGCAGGGGACCGTCGGCCAGGAGATCGTCGAGGACCTGCCGGGGGTGGCCACCGTGGTCGCCGGAATCGGCGGGGGAGGGCTCATCTCCGGGGTCGCGCTGGCGGTGAAGAGCCTGGCGCCCCGGGCCCGCGTCGTCGGTGTCGAGCCGACCGGCGCCGCCGCCATGCATCTGAGCCGGCGCAACGGCTCGCCGGTCCGTCTCGAAGCGATCGATACGATCGCCGATGGGCTGGCTCCGCCGTTCGTGGGCGAGCGCAACTTCGAGGTCGTGCAGGCATGCGTCGACGAGCTGGTCCTGGTGGATGATGACGAGATCCGGGCCGCCATGCGGTTCCTGCTGGAGCGATGCAAGGTGCTGGCCGAGCCGGCCGGCGCGGCGGCGACCGCGGCGGTGCTGTCGGGCAAGATCCCCGAGACAGCCGGCGACACGGTCGTGATCGTCAGCGGAGGCAACATCTCCATGGAGAGTCTCGCCGGCTGCCTTCGAGGATGAGAGTTCAGGAGTGCGAGCAATGATCCCGCAGGAGCACGAGAATTCGTTCTGCTCCCGGTGTTTGCGACCGGCGCATCTCGGCGGCGCTCAGCAGAGTCCGCATGTCCTGGCCGGTTTCGCGCAGGTATCGCTCGATGCGGCGCGTCACGGCGCGTTCGACGAATGTCTCGGCGGCGGCGGCGACCAGGAACACCAGGATCGCGGATGCCAGCCCGGCCGACACCACGAAGCGGAACCCGCGCGCCCACGAGCCGCCCGCGTCGTGCACGCCGAGCAGGAGCGACGCCAGGGCGGCGGCGGCCGCGATCGCGCAGACGAGGCACCCCAGCCGCCCGACGCGCCGGCGTTCGAACGGGGCCAGGCGGGCCGCGCATTCGGCGAGCAGCGTCCCCATCGTCTGCATGACCAGGAGGATCATCTACACGCGATCCGGGAAGTCAAGGAGAGGACATGAGCGAGGTCGATCGATCCCCGGCGCCGGATGACTCGCCGGCGATGACCCGGGCCCGGTGGTGGCGCGTGGAGCCGGATGGAAGGATCCTGTGCTACCTGTGCCCGCGGTACTGCCGGATCCGGGAAGGGCAGGCGGGGTTCTGCTACATCCGGAAAAACGTCGCCGGCGCCCTGTACTCTCTCGCCTACGGCAGGCCGTGCGCCATCCAGGTGGATCCGATCGAGAAGAAACCGCTGTACCACTTCATCCCAGGCGCCCGCATCCTCTCGCTGGGGACGGCGGGGTGCAACATGGGGTGCAAGTTTTGCCAGAACTGGGAGATCTCGAAGTCCAGCGAGGATCAGGTGAGCTCCACCTCTCTGCCTCCCGGCGCCGTGCCCCCGGTGGCGGCCGCCCGGGGCTGCCGGGCGGTGGCGTTCACCTACAACGAGCCGACGATCTGGGGCGAGTACGTGATCGACATCGCCCGCGGCGCGCATCGGTCCGGGCTCAAGACGGTCATGGTGACCAACGGCTACATCACCGCCGAGGCGCTGCCGGAAGTCTACGAGGAGATCGACGCGGCGAACGTCGACCTGAAGGCGTTCACGAATGATTTCTACCGGAAGATCACCCTCACGCAGATCGGCCCCGTGCTCGAGACGATCGCGAACCTGGTGAGCCGGGGGGTCTGGGTGGAGATCACAACGTTGATCATTCCGACGCTCAACGACGCCATGGACGAGATCCGTGAGCTGGCCACCTGGATCCTGGACCACGTCGGGCCGGACCAGCCGCTGCATCTGACCGGTTTCCACCCGGACTTCAAGCTGATGAACCTGCCCGCCACGTCGCATGAGACGGTCCACGAGGCGAGAAACGTCGCACGCTCCGCGGGACTGCGCTACGTCTACGAGGGAAACGTCCACTGCGCCGAAGGGTCCGCCACGTACTGCCCGCGCTGCGGCGAGACTCTCATCGAGCGCTCCTGGCATCGGATCCTGCGCGACCGGATCGCCGGGGGGCGATGCCCATGCGGTGAGCCGATACCGGGGTTCTTCCCCTCCTGAGGCTCGACTCGTCCAGGCCGTGGGCCCTGTCCCGGCGGCGCTGAGATATTTCTCACCCGCAGCACTAAAATGAGGCCGTGGCCGGCTTCCTGATCGAGAGCGGTGTCTATTTTCTGCTCCTCTTCACGCCGTTCGCTTTCGGCGGGGTCGAGCTGTGGGCGCAAGGGGTCCTGCAGATCGTCACCGGCATCATCGTCTTCGCGTGGATTCTGGGCCGGTCCCCGACCGACCCCGGCCGGCCGATGAAGCGCGCGCCCGTGTGGGCGCTCGGCGTCCCGATCGGGCTGTTCGCTCTGCTCGCCGTTCTCCAGTTGATCCCGATGCCGTCGTCGTGGGTGCGGACCCTTTCACCCGGAACGTACGACCTTTACGCCGCATCCCTGCCGGGCTACACGGCGGGCGAGGGCTTCACCGGCGCCGACCTGGTGGACCGGATCGTGCGCTCCCGGGCCGACGAGATCCCCGCCCCACGCGGGCGGCCGCCGGGTCCGCCCCCCGCAAACGCCTCGACGTGGGGGGGGAGGTTCCTCTCGACGATGTCCCCCTGGCGCACCCTCAGCCTCTATCCGGGCGTTACCCTCAAGAGGCTGACACTGTTTCTGTGCTACATGGCGTTGTTCTCGGTCGTCGCGGGTTACTTCCGGACGCGCGGGCGCCAGGCGAGGTTGATGACGACCTGCGCCCTCTCGGCGTTCGCGCTGACGGTGCTGGGTATCGCCCAGAAACTGACCTGGAACGGAGCGCTTTACTGGGTCCGGCAGGGGGAGTACGAGAACGTCTTCGGCCCGTTCGTCAACCGGAACAGCTACGCGGCGTTCGCGGGAACGATCGCTCCCATCGGGGTGGTGATGTCGCTGGAGGCCCTGCGGCAGGTGAGGCAGAAGCGCGAGGGGGCGATGGCGCGGCTGCTCTTCTGGGGTTTCGTCTCGGCGACCATCGCCGGTGGGGTCTGCCTGTCGCTGTCACGCGGCGGCATTCTCGCCATGGCCTTGTCGATGATCCTCATCGCCTGCATGCTGATCTATTTCGGCCGGAAGGTGCCCGAGCTGAGTGTCCTGCTGCTGGTGGCCGTGCTCTGCGTGGGGTTTCTCGCCTGGATCGGGCCGGAGGCGGTCGTCGAGCGGATCGGGACGCTGTCGGAGGGGCGCAGCGTGCCGGCCTTCGCCGCGAGGACCCAGGCATGGGAGCGGACGATCCCGATGATCCAGGACCACCCGGCGTTCGGGACGGGGCTGGGCACCTTTCGGTACGCATTCCTGCGGTATGCCCCTCCGGGCGAGAGGTGGTGGACGACCGCGCACAACGAGTACCTCGAGGTCCTCTGCGACACCGGCATCGTGGGTACGGTCGTGTTCCTGATGGGGGCCGGCGCATTCGTGTTCTTCGTGGCCAGGCCCGGCCGGTTCCGGCATCGATCGGCGCGGTATCTCTACATGGGGCTCGTCTCGGGGATCGCGGGACTGCTCGTGCACTCCGCCGTCAGCTCCAACCTGCAAGTCCCCGCCAACGGGCTGCTCCTGGTCGTGCTGAGCGCCGCCCTGCTGCGGCTGGTGGTGGATCACGGACCGAGGGGTGGTGCGTTCCTGGCGCCCCCACCGAGAGATCGATGACCCGCCGCCTGATCGTGCCGATCCTGATGCTCCTCCTGGGCATCAACACGTACTCGGGTCTCGAGAAGGTGATGACGTTCTATCACCGGTTCATGGCCGAGCGAGCCCTGGACCGGGTGGATCTGGACGGTGCGCTCGCCGACCTGAAGAAGGCCCTGGAGTGGGACGCCGGCGAGACGGATTCCCTCATGATGGTGGGGCACATCGTTCAGAGCTCTCTGTCGAACGGCTTGCCGCTGGAGGAGACTCCCTCGACCGAAGACGCCTTCGGGCTCGCGCTGGGGGCCGTGAGCCGCGGGATCGACCTCAATCCCGCCGACTCGTGGGGATGGTTCCACCTGGGGTCGATCTATCAAGGCCTGGGCGACGCACGCCGGCGTCTCGCTCGCCTGGAACGGGCGGGCCGGGCCGCGATATCCCCGCAGAAGGAGGACGAGCCGCGATCGCGCGCCGAACCCGCCGGGTTCGACCCGGAGGACATCGTGACGGTGGCCGCCGTTCTCGAGGCGCTCCAGATGGAGCCGGAGTTCTTTTTCTACCATGATTACCTCGGGGCGCTCTACTGGAAGCGGGGGTTGAACGACCTGGCCTTGCGTGAGATCCGGACGAGCCTGGCGCTCACCCCGCGGCTGGGGGCGCACTCGGTTCTCGAGCAGAAGGAACTGTTCGACGCGGTGGGCGACGCCGTGCTCGAGGGGATCGGGGATTCCTTCGCGAATCGGTTCGTCGATCCGGTCACGGCCGCGCGCGCGCGGGCGGAGGCGCTGTACAGGCTGGACCGGCCGAGCGACGCGATCGCTGCCTATCGAGAGCTGCGGGCCCTGGGCGGCGAGGCGATCGCGGCCGAATGCGATCTGGCCATCGGCAAGCTCGAACAGCGGTTGGGACGCTTCCGCGAGAGCATCCCCGTCCTGGAACGGGCCCTCGAGGAAGGACACGGAACCGCCCGCGCCTCGAGCGCGCTTTACTACCTGGGCCTGGCCCAGGCGCGGCTGGGAGACCACGAACGGGCGATCGCCACCCAGCGGCGCTTCCTGGAGAGCACGCCCGGATCGCTCGCGGGATTCCTCGCCCTGGCGGGCGAGCTCGAGGCGGTGCATCGCAGCGAGGAGGCCGAGCGGATCTACATCGCGGCGGTACGAAAGTTTCCTCGCGACCCGAGCGTGTATCGCCACGCCATCGAGCACATGCGCGCGCACGGCAAGGCGCGCAACGCGGTGCCGTACGCCGAGGCCCTGAGGAAGCTGGTCCCGGATGACGAGGCCGTTGACCTTCTCATCGAGCAACTGAAACGGGAGACGGTCGCCGGTCCGAAGTAGGCGGATCCGGGCGCACGGATTCTCGCTGACTTGACTCGGTCCCTCTCGGCGCATAGCAATACCGGCAGAGCACGGGGATGCTCGAGACAAGGAGAGACCATGGGAACATGCCCGGAGTGCGAGGAGAACATCGATCTGGAGGAGGACGCCGAGGTGGGGCATATCTTCGACTGCCCGCATTGTGAGGTCAGTCTGGAGATTCTCGATCTGTATCCCGTCCTGTTCGATTTCGCCGCCAAGCAGAAGATCAGCCCATAGAGGTCGTCAGGCCCTGTATCGGCGCTGTCTTGCTGAACCCCCTCGGCGAGCCTAGATTTTGACCTCCCATGTCCTCGCGGGACCACATCGATCGCTACGAGATCCAGGGGGTCCTCGGTCGTGGCTCCATGGGGATCGTGTACCATGCCCGCGATCCTCTCATCGGCCGCGAGCTGGCCCTCAAGAAAATGCATCCGCCGGAGTTCGCCGAGTCGGACCCGAGCGGAAAGCTCCGCAGCCGCTTCGCGCGCGAGCTGAAGGCCGTGGGCAGGCTCTCCCACCCGAACATCGTGATGGTTTACGACGCGGGGAACATGGACGATGAAGGGGCGTCGTTCATCGCGATGGAGTACGTTCCCGGCCAGACGCTGCGCGAAAAGGTCCCGCGCGACACCACCATGCCTCCCCGTGGTGTGCTCGACCTGGCGATGCAGGTGGCACGCGCCCTGGAATACGCCCATGCGCAGGGGGTGGTGCACCGGGATGTCAAGCCGGCCAACATCCTCATCCGCAACGACGGCCTGGTCAAGCTGGCCGATTTCGGGATCGCCCGGTTCGGGGCTTCCGAGCTGACGAACGCCTCCGGGTCGATCGGCTCGCCTTCCTACGTCGCCCCCGAGAGCCTTCGCGGTGGAGTCATCGACGGTCGCGCCGATCTGTTCTCCCTCGGCGTGGTGCTGTATGAGTTGCTGACCGGTTCGAAGCCCTTCCAGGCGGAGGCGCTGGCCGCCTTGTTCCAGCAGGTGCTCTGTGATGATCCCATCCCGCCGAGCGAGAGGAACGAAGCGGTGCCCGCGGACTGGGACCCGGTCATCGCCAGGCTTCTCGCGAAGAGCCCCGCCGACCGGTATCCGGGGGCGGCACCCCTGCTGGACGATCTGCGTTGCCTGGAGCGGGGGCTTCCCCCCGGGGGCGATCCGACCGGCGCCGAGACGCGCCACCTGGTCATCCCGGCCCCCCGGGACCGGGCCGCCGAGAAGGCCCTCGTGCCGGCGGCGCGGCGAAGGCGCCACGTCGTGCCGCCGCACGGCAAGGCGATGCTCGCCCTGTCCATGATCGCGATCTTCGCGATGGGAATGATGATCACGGCGATCGCCCTGGGGAGCTTGCGATCGACGCGATCATCGCAGCCCGTGGCGTTGCAGCCGAAGGCGGCCCCGAGCGTCACTCCGGTCGTCGATGATGCCGCGATGATGATCCGCTTCCGGCACAATATCAAGGCCGGCAAGATCGCGGTGACGATGGACGGCGCGTCGATTCTGGATGAATCGTTCCTCACGCTGGCCGGCCGGAACCGGCGGGAACGGCGCAGGCTGTCACGGCGGGTCGTCGTGCCGGCGGGCAAGCATCGCTTCGAGGTCACCGTGGTCGGCCCGAAAGACCGGCAGTGGACCACATCCACCACGCATTCCATAGGCAGCGGAGGCCGCACGGTGATGTGGATAGAACTGAAGGGGGTCTTTCGCCGCAAGCTGCGCGTCGTCTGGCCCTGAGGGGGGAGGCCCGCTCAGGATCCCTTCTTTTTCGTCTTCCTACGCTTGATGGCGGCCACCTTGGACTCCATCTCGGACTTCAGGGTCGCGCGGTCGCGCCGGTACTCCTCCTCCATCCTGGAGATCGATTCGGGATCTCCCGCCAGGCGGGCCTTGTTCAGGTCGGACTGGTGAAGGATCTCGCGCTCCGCCAGCTTGGCGCGGTAAAACGCCCGCACCTCGGCGACTTTGTTTTTCTGATCCTCGTTGAGCGTGGTCCCGGCGATACCCTGTTCGGCGTCCTTCTTGGCCAGCTTCTCCATCGCGATCTCGTAGGCACTTTTCATCAGGATCGGTCCTCGTTGTTGCGGCCTGAGCCTCCCCCGTATCTTAGCCCATCGCGATCACGCCCGGTCGGACAGGCATCCCTCCCCGCCCGCGGAAGAGGGGTTGCATCCGCTTGGGGAGCGCCGCAGGCGGGGAGGGAATAGGATCTCCGGAGAGCGTTCCGGCGGTTACCGCATGGAGAATCAATCCTCCAGGGCCAGCCTGACGGCCCGAGAAGGCCTCCCCCCGGGCAGCACGTCGGCCGGTGTCGGCGGATGGGACATCACCGGATTCCCGGCGAGCGTGATGGTTTCCGGGTAGGTCATCCCGATCTGGGAGGGCTGGACCTCCCCCTCGAGGATCCGGCGGATGAGCATCCCGCTGTACGCTCCCAGTTGCCAGAACCCGGGCGCGATCTGAAGGCTCTTGCCGGACACGGCCAAGGATGCGTCGGGGACGACGAGCAGCAGGTCCTGCCGGCGGACGAGATCGAGGATCTCGGCGAATCGCCGGGTGTCGAGAACCTCCGGGTCGAGCAGCAGAAGGAATGCGTCCAGATCCTGCCGGCCGAGCTCGCTCAGGGCGCCCTCGATCCCTCCGGTCAGGCCGCCGCGGACGTTCTCCGCGACCAGCTCCAGGCCGCTCCTCTCGGCGGCCTCCCGGAGCTCTCGCATGGACCGCCCCATCCGGTGCGGATCGTAGAGGGTGCCGATCCGCCGTGCCTCCGGCATGA
>JBHHZN010000098.1:0-8189 GCA_046758155.1 Acidobacteriota bacterium
GATGCCTTCGGGCGATTTCACCTTGACGTTCACCTGGGAACCCGCGTCGTCGACCGCCCCGGCGATGCGCGCGCGGATGGCCTCCAGGTGCTCGGCCAGGCGCGGCGCCTGGGCGATGATCACGGCGTCGAGATTGATGAGGCGATAGCCCTCCCGGCGCATGAGGTCCAGGACCTTGTCGAGCAGGACCAGGCTCGATATGCCCTTCAGGTGAGGATCGCTGTCGGGGAAGTGCCGGCCCAGGTCCCCCAGACCCAGGGCACCCAGCATCGCATCGCAGACGGCGTGCAGCAACACATCGGCGTCGGAATGCCCCCGCAGCCCGCGCGAGCACGGGATGGCGACTCCGCCGAGTTTCAGTCCTTGCTCGACTCCCTCGTCACGGAACGGATGCACGTCATACCCGATGCCGACCCGGAAGACGGGCGCTCGCTCTCGTCGTGTCATCTCAGACAGGCCTCGGCCAGGCGCAGATCGTCGGGGGTGGTTATCTTGAAATTCCTCGGCGATCCGTCGACGAGCTCGACCGGGGATCCGATCGCCTCGACCAAGGCCGCGTCGTCGGTCACCTCCATTCCACCGGCCAGCTCGAACGCCCGGCGGAGCAGTGCGAGGCGAAACCCTTGGGGGGTCTGGACCTGGACCAGCCGGCGTCGGTCGAGAGTCTTCCCGGCGAGCTGCGGTCCGCCCGCCCGCGCCTGCGGCGCGATCTCCCGGATGGTGTCGGACGGCACGGTCGCGGGAACCGCGGCCCCCGTGCGATCCGCGGCGCGCAGGACCTCCACGATCACGCGGGCCGGCACGAATGGCCGGGCCGCGTCATGCACGAGGACCAGATCGTTCTCGCCTCCCGCATCGCCGATACGGTCAAGTCCGGCGCGCACCGAGTCCTGGCGTCTCTTGCCTCCGGGCACCACAGCCTCGACCTTCGGGTAGCGTCGCGCGGTCGCCCGCGCTCGTTCCAGCATCGCCGCGGGAACGATCAGGATGATGGCATCGGTGTCCTCGTGCGACTGGAAGGCGGCAAGGCTATGCTCGAACAACGGTTGTCCCCCCAGATCGAGAAAAGCTTTCGCCATCGCGGAACCCATTCTGCGACCGGGTCCGGCCGCGACGATGAGCGCGGTTGTCTTCATGGAAGGCGGCAGGTCAGATCGCGAGAATCTCCTGCTCCTTGCTCTCGGCAAGATCGTCGACCATCTTGATGTGCTGATCGGTCAGCTTCTGGACGTGATCGAGGGCTCGATGTTCCTCGTCCAGCGATATCGCCTTGTCCTTCTGGAGATGCTTGATCTTCTCGTTCGCGTCACGGCGGATCTGCCGCACGGCCGTGCGGGCCTCCTCGGCAAGGATATGAACCTTCTTGGCCATCGCCTTGCGCCGCTCCTCGGTCAACGGCGGGATCGGGATGCGAATGACCTTGCCGTCGTTGGTCGGGTTCAGGTCGAGATCGGCCTTCAGGATCGCCTTCTCGATGAGCGGCAAGGTCGAGGGATCCCACGGCTGCGCGACGATCAAGGTCGGATCCGGGATGGTGAGCGTGGCGACCTGGTTGAGCGGAGTCGGCGACCCGTAGTAGTCAACGCGCACGCCGTCGAGCAGTGACAGGGAGGCTCTGCCCGTGCGAATCGTCATGAGGATGCGGCGAAACCCATCGACGTAATGCTTCATCTTCGCCGCGGCGCTCTCGTAGATCTCCTCGACTGTCATCGTTCCCTCGGGTTCCGAAAGGTTCCTCAACCTCCCACAATGGAGCCGATCCTCTCGCCTCTGACGACCCTCTCAATATTACCACGCCGGTTCAAATTGAAGACAACGATGGGCATGTCGTTGTCCATGCACAGCGAAATCGCGGTCGTGTCCATCACCTTGAGGCCCTTTTCCAGCACCTCGATGTACTGGAGGCGGTCGATCTTCCTGGCCCGTGGATCCGTCTCCGGATCAGCCGTGAAGACTCCGTCGACACGCGTCGCCTTCATCAGGACGTCGGCCTTGACCTCCATGGCGCGCAGAGCAGCCGCCGAATCGGTGCTGAAGTACGGATTGCCCGTGCCGGCGGCCAGAAGAACCACCCGTCCCTTCTTGAGGTGCCGCAGCGCGCGGCGGCGGATGTAAGGCTCCGCGATGGCACGCATCTCGATGGCCGACAGGACACGGGTGGTCACACTGATCTGTTCAAGGGCGTCCTGCACGGCGAGAGAGTTGATCACGGTGGCGAGCATGCCCATGTGATCCGCCGCGACGCGGTCCATCCGCCTTCCCCGCAGCGAGAGACCGCGAAAGATGTTGCCGCCTCCGAGCACGACGGCCACTTCCACGCCGAGAGCATGAACGTCCTTGATCTCGGCGGCGATTCGCTTGACGACATCGGCGGCGATGCCGAAGTCGGCGTCGCCCATGAGCGCTTCACCGCTCAGCTTCAGCAGGATCCTCTTGTATACAGCACCCGCTTGCTTGCCGGTCATCCCCAGCCTCGTGCGCGCCGCCGGCCCGCCGCCGCCCGGGCCGAGCGGGCTCGTTCAGGTGCTCTCGGCCTCCGCATCCTCGCCCAGGACGAACCGGGCGAATCGCCTGACACGGATGTTCTCCCCCAGCTTGGCGATCGCCGAGGAGATCAGGTCCTGGACTGTCATGTTCGGATCCTTCACGAACGGCTGTTCGAGCAGGCAATTCTCCGCGTAGAACTTGTCCAGTTTCCCCGCGACGATGCGATCGACCACCTGGGGCGGCTTGCCGGTCTTGGCGGCCTGGGCTCGATAGATCTCCCGCTCCTGGGAGAGGATCTCCTCGGTGACATCCTCGCGCCGAACGAATCGCGGCGCCGAGGCGGCAACGTGCATGCTGAGATCCTTGGTCAGCTTCTGAAAATCGGGGGTCCGCGCGACGAAATCGGTTTCGCAGTTCACCTCCACGAGCACGCCGATCTTGCCTCCGATGTGGATGTAGGAGCCGACAAGTCCCTCTTGGGTTTGGCGGTGCGCCTTCCGGGCAACCGCGGAGAGCCCTTTCTTGCGCAGGATGGCGATCGCCGCCTCGATGTCTCCTCGCGACTCCATCAGTGCGTTCTTGCACTCCATCATGCCCGTCCCCGTCCTGTCGCGCAACTGCTTGACCAAGGGCGCCTTGATCTCCATCGCCCGCCTCCGTCTTGCCTCATGTCCTTGGGTTGTTCTCGGGGGGAACCGCGCCCGATGAACCGATTCCTGTGAGCCCTTCAGCCAATCTCCGCCGGCACCTTCCCTTCCGATTCCGGCAGATCCCGGGAGCCCGTCGACCCGCGAGAGGACCCTGCATCGGGCGTGGAACGCCGCGGCGATCGTGTCGGCTTCTCCGCTGTGTCCTCGCCGTCCGCCTCCTCATCATCGCGCGCGGCCTTGGCCTCCTGCCCTCCCGCTATCACCGCGTCCGCGATGAGCGCGGTGAAAAGCCTGATGGCACGGATGGCGTCATCGTTGCCCGGGATGATGTGATCGATCATGTCGGGATCGCAGTTCGTGTCGACGACGGCGACGACGGGGATCTTCAACCGCCGGGCTTCGGCGACCGCGATCTGCTCCTTCTTGGGATCGATGATGAACACCGCGTCCGGCAGACCACCCATCAACTTGATGCCCGACAGGGCCCTCTCCAGCTTGATCCGCTCCTTCTCGAGCTTGCCCAGCTCCTTCTTGGTCAGCATCTCGCGCCGGGCCTCGTCGGTTTCGAGGGACTCCAGGTAGCACAGTCGATCGATCCTCTTCTTCATCGTGGCGAAGTTCGTGAGCGTGCCGCCGAGCCAGCGGAGATTCACATAGGGCATACCGCAGCGGGAAGCTTCCTCCCGAACGGCCTCTTGCGCCTGGCGCTTGGTGCCTACAAACAGGATGCAGCGCCCCCGCGATGCGAGCTGTCTGACGAATTCGGCCGCCCGGGCGCTCAGTGCGACTGTTTGCTGCAAGTCGATGATGTAAATGCCATTGCGCTGCCCGAAGATGAAAGGCTTCATCTTGGGGTTCCAGCGTTTCGTCTGATGCCCGAAATGGACTCCCGCCTCGAGCAACTCCTTCATCGAAACCGACGCCAAGCATTCCCTCCTCAAGAAGACCCCGGGTGGTCGCTCACCACCAGCCGCCAGCCGTCCTCCCGCCTACCGCTTGGAGAACTGGAAGCGCTTCCTGGCCCCCTTCTGTCCGTATTTCTTGCGTTCCTTGATCCGGGAGTCCCTCGTGAGAAACCCAGCCTCCTTCAGTTTGAGCCGCAGCTCCGCGTTGTATTGCAGTAAAGCACGCGAGATCCCGTGTCGGACAGCACCAGCCTGCCCCGACATCCCGCCGCCGCGGCTCGTCCCCATGATGTTGAACCCCTCGGCCGTCTCGGTCAGCAGAAGGGGCGAGCGCGCCACCGTGCGCAGCACGGCGCTGGGGAAGTACTTATCCACATCGCGATCGTTGACCGTGAACCGCCCCTGGCCCGGGCGCAGGAAAACTCTGGCGATAGCTCTTTTTCTTTTACCGGTGCCGTAGTACTGCGGGGTGACCGCCACGATGACTACCTCCCTGCGGACGTCTGCGTCAAGGCGGCGCGGGTGGTCCGAACCGATAGCGATTCGGGGTTCTGGGCCGCATGCGGATGGGTGGAACCTGCATAAATTTTCAAATGGCCGATCAGCTTCCTCCCGAGGGGGTTCTTCGGCAGCATCCCCGAGACAGCGTTCCGGATGAGGCGATCCGGATGCGACGCCATCAGCTTGCCGGCCGTGATCTCCTTGAGCCCCCCCGGGTAGCCCGAATGCCTGCGGTAGATCTTCCGCTGGAGTTTATTACCCGTCAGGACGACCTTCGAGGCGTTGATCACCACGACGTGATCCCCGTGGTCGAAATGGGGGGTGAAATCGGGCCGATGTTTGCCCCGCAGGCGCGTGGCCACCAAAGTCGCCAGCCGGCCGAGGTTTTCCCCCTCGGCGTCCACCAGGAACCACCGAGAATGCCGCTCACGGAGCCTCGGAGCATACGTACCCATTGCTTTCGGACTGAGCCCCTTTACGAAAACGCACCGATCAGAGCCATCTTTCTACTACACACCGGATACCGTGTCAAGATAATATCGGATCCATGCCCATCGCCTCGGAAGTCCAGACGATGTTTTCGGCCATCGCGCCCCGCTACGATACGCTCAATCGCATCCTCAGCCTGGGCACCGACAGGGCCTGGCGCAGGCGATGCTGCGACGCCCTGGAAGTGACACCCGACGACCTGGCGGCCGACCTGTGCTGCGGCACGGGCGATCTGGCGCTGGCCCTGGCCGGGCGCGGCGCCACGGTGATCGCCGCCGATTTCTCCCGCGAGATGCTGGCCATCGCGAACGCCAAGGGGGTCGGGCGGCTGGCCGAAGCCGACTGTCTGCGTCTCCCGTTCGCCGGGGAGTCGTTCAGCCTGGTCACGGTGGCTTTCGGCGTCCGCAATCTCGCCGATCTGGAGGGCGGGCTGCGGGAAATGCGGCGGGTCCTGCGCCCCGGAGGCAGGCTCGGCATCCTGGAGTTCGCCCGGCCGCGAGGCACCCTCTTCTCCCGGATCTACGGGGCCTACCTGCGTTGGGCCGTCCCGGTGATCGGGGCGGCCGTCTCGGGCCGCCGGAGCGCCTACCGCTACCTGGCCGACTCGATCCGCCATTTCCCCGACCAGCAGGGCATGATGGCGCTGATGCGCCGGATCGGGTTCACCTCGGTGCGCCATATCGACTTCGTCCGTGGGGTCGCCGCCCTGTACATCGGGATCCGCCCGGCAAGCTCCGGCTCAACCTCCCATCAGCAGGGCCATGAGCGCCTTCTGTAGGTGAAGGCGATTCTCCGCCTGCACGAAGATCAACGAACGGTCCGAGTCAGCCACGTCACTGGTCACCTCCTCTCCCCGGTGGGCCGGGAGACAGTGCATGAAACAGGCGTCCTTGCCCGCCCGCGCCATCACCGAGGCGTCGACGCGGAAGGGCTCGAAGGCGGCGGCGCGGGCCGCGGCTTCCGCCTCCTGGCCCATGCTGGCCCAGACATCCGTGTAGACGAATGCCGCCCCGCGAACGGCGCGATCGAGATCGTTGGACACGTCCACGGTGCATCCCGTCGCGCGTCCTTGCTCGGTGGCCTGGGTCACGTACGCCGCGCGCGGCTCGTAGCCCTCCGGCGTGGCGATCACTATCGCCATGCCCGTCCGGGCCGCCGCCAGCATCCATGAATGCGCCACGTTGTTGCCGTCGCCCACGTAGGCCAGCTTCACCCCTTTGAAGTCTCCCGTGACCTCCTTGATGGTGAGCAGGTCGCTGAGCGCCTGCACCGGATGCACGTCGTCGGACAGCCCGTTGATGACGGGAATGCCCGCGTTGGCCGCCAGCTCGTCGACGACCGCGTGGGCGAACACGCGCGCCATGATCCCATCCACCCAGCGCTCCAGGTTCCGCGCGACGTCGGCCACGCTCTCCCGCTTGCCCAGGCCGGCGTCCGCCGGCGAGATGTAGATGGCGTGGCCGCCCATCTGCGTCATGCCCGTCTCGAACGTGACCCGCGTTCGCAGCGAGGGTTTCTCGAAGATCATCGCGAGCGTCTTGTCCTTCAATGCCTCGCGGAAAGACGTCGGATTCTTCTTGATCGCGGCGGCCTTCCCCAGGAGCTCGGCCACCTGCTCGGCCGTCAGATCCGCTATCGTCAGCAGGTCTCCTCCCTTCCAGCTGTTCATCGGCGTGGCCCCCTCTTCTCGGTGATCCGCGTTCCTCCCCTGCCGGAAAACGCGGAGGCGCAGCGGCGCACGGAGGTGATGATGACATCATGGCCGGTCGAGCGCACGAACTGCACGGCGGCGGCGATCTTGGGTCCCATGCTGCCGGGCGGGAACTGCCCGCGCCGGAGATGATTCTCGGCTTCCTGCGGCGACATGCGCGCGATCGGCTTTTGATTCTTCCGTCCGTAGTTGAGGAAAACGTGATCGACATCCGTCAAGATGACGAAAACATCGGCATGAAGATTCCGCGCGATCACCGCAGCGGTCAGGTCCTTGTCGATGACCGCCTCGATGCCCCGGAGCTTGCCGGACGGCTCCTCGATGACCGGCACCCCGCCTCCACCGCCCGCGATGACGATGTAGCCTCTTTCCAGCAGCACCCGTATCACCGGCATGTTGAGCACCTTCAGCGGGCGCGGTGAGGGCACGACCTTGCGGTAGCCGCGGCCCGCGTCCTCGACGATCGGCCACAGGCGAGCCCGCCGCAGATACGCCGCCCGGTAGGGCGTGTAGAAGGGCCCGACCGGCTTCGACGGACGCTTGAGGGCGGGGTCCTTCGGATCCACGACGACGTGCGTGAGAAGACACACGACCTGCCGGTCAGTGCCCGCGGTGATCATCTGATTCCTGAGAGCCCTCTCGAGAAGGTATCCGATGCCCCCCTCGGTCTGGGCCACGCACACGTCGAGCGTCAGCGGCGGGACCTTCGTGATCGCCTCTTCGACCCGGGCGAGCAGGTTCCCGACCTGGGGGCCGTTGCCGTGCACCAGTAGCAGGTCGTACCCCCGGCCCAGGACACGCACCAGGGAGCGTGCCAGGCTCTCCGCGTGCCGGACCTGCTGGTCCTGCGTGCCGTCCTCGCCGTGTCGGACCAACGCGTTCCCACCGAACGCGATGACCGCCAGCTTCTTTCCGCCGTCTTTCACACGACCTTGGAGAGGACCTCGGACAGGCCGGGCGTGCTCCGTTCCTCGAGGTCGTAGGAAACCCGCTGCGCGGGTTGCCGGAATGTGACGAGACGCCGCAAGTCGATCGGCGTGCCGATCAGGACGAGATCACAGTCGATGCCCTCGATCGTTTTCTGCAAATCCACGACCTGCTGGCCTCCGTACCCGAGCGCCGGCAGAAGAGTTCCGATGCCGGGATATCTCTTGAATGCCTCCGCGATGGTGCCGACCGCCGCGGACCTCGGATCGATCAGCTCCGAGGCGTGATGCTCGCGCGCCGCCACGACCGCCGCGCCGTAGGTCATCTCCCCGTGTGTCAGCGTCGGGCCGTCTTCGATGGCCAGGACGCGCTTGCCGCGGATCGCCGCCGGATCCTCGACGCGGACGGGAGAGGCGGCTTCGATCACCGTGGCACCCGGATTCACCGCCTGGATGTTTCTCTTGACCGTCTCGATCCCCTCCCTGGTTGCGGTGTCGATCTTGTTGATCACGATCACTT
>JBHHZN010000099.1:0-8177 GCA_046758155.1 Acidobacteriota bacterium
CATCCGCTGCCGCTCCTTCCACGGTTTTCATTCGCTTTCAGCCATGAAGACGGATTGACAGCCCTTCCGTCTCTCCGGAATTCGAAATATATCCTCGGCATCCGCCCGCCGGGACCCATGTCACCGCTGAGGCCGATGATCTGCCGGGCAAGCACCCATTGGCCCTCCACGACCTTACGGATCCCCAGTCTCGCGTACACGGATACGTAGCCCCGGCCGTGATCGACAAGGATCGTGTTCCCATACCCTTCGAATCGACGACTGTAAACCACCTTGCCGGCGAGAACGGCTCGGACGGGTGTACGAGGCTCGGCCTCGATGTCCAGTCCGGGATGCGGAACCACCGTCCGGAACCGCGGGTGCCTGATCTCGCCGAAGGGGACGGCCACCCGCCCGGTGACCGGCCATTCGAGCGTGCCCCGGAGCTTGCCGGCATCGACGGCCTCCAGGAATTCTGAGCCGTCGGCCGCCGCCTCGCCCGTCGTGATCGCGCGCTCGAGGGCCTCGGCGGCTCGCGTGAGCTCCGCGATCGCCTGCCGGTGAGCGGCATCCTTCTCGCGCGTGGCCAGTAGCAGGGCGGATTGTTCTTGTCGCACCTTCTCCAGTTCGATCGATTTTCGCCGTTCGCGCGCCGCCAGTCCATCGATAGTCGCCGCCCGCTCACGCAGCGAGCGCGTCAACGACTCCAGATCGGCCCGGTCCTGCCTGAGACGCTCCAGGAGTTGGGAGTCACGCCGCGCGAGGGCGTCCAGGTAGGCCAGCTGGTGCAGCGTCCGTGACGGATCGTCGAGCGCCAGGAGGAGTCTCAGTTCCCTCCCGCGACCCGAAACGTAGGCCCGTCGCAGCTCACGCGCGAGATCGTCGGCGCTTTCCCGAGCCCGATCCTGCACCCGCGCCAGCTCCCGTCGGGCCTCGATCTGCTCGCTCTCGATCCTTTTCTCTTGCATGGCAAGACGCTCGATCTCACGGATATGAAGCGAAGCTTCCAGCTCCATCCGGTCGAGACGGGTCAGCAGGCCGCGCTCTCTCCCCTCGATTTTCTCGAGATCCGATCGCAGAACCTGTATCTCCGCCACGAGGGAGTCGAACTGTTCCGCCGGGGCCGGCCTGGGCGCCTCTTCACCGGCGCAGACCAAACCGCCGGCAGCAACGATCAACAGGGTGACGGCCGCTCGTCCGATCCACCGCCTCACAGGAAAGGTGACCCGTCGACGTCTGGTGGTATGGGAATCTCCATCTCCTTGAGGACCGTCGGCATGACATCGACGATGTTGAGGCCCGTTTGATTGATCTTCCGGTTGACGAAGAAAATGCCCTTGACGAGCTGCGGATCGACGGAGCAGTGGTCCCCGCTCCAGGCTTTCATGTTGTCCTCGTAGATATCGCGCGGCACCTGTCCCAGGGCCGTCTGCCATCCGACACGGTATCCGAGATTGTTCGCAACCCGCAGATCGGGAATCAGCGTCGGGTCGAAGCCGGAATACATCTCCTCGCGCGTGTAAACTTTCCGCACGGGATGTTCCCCCGTGACGGGGTCCACCGCCGCCTCCATCCCTTCTATGATCTCTCGCCGAACCCGGTCGTATTCCTCCCCCGGCTGAACGGATCCCTCCGCTTCGCGGCCCGCCAGGTTGATATAGACTCCTCCGAGCCCCATCGCATACGCCTTCGTCCTCGACCAATCCACATTATCGAAGAGTTGGTGCGTTTCAAACAGATCCTTCAATGTCTTCGTCTCGCCCACCTCGCCCACGATGGTCATGAAGCCGTTCTGGACCAGCCAGGAGTTGAAGTTCATCCCACGCCGGAAGGATCCGAACCCATGGTCCGACAGGACCATGAACAGCGCGTCGGGGCCGGCGAGTCTTCGGGCCTTGCCCACGATGCTGTCCATCCGCTGGTAGGCCTTGAGCATCTCTTCCCGCATGGCGGCCACGTGTCTCGGTCTGTTGAGCGGATCATGGAAGGGATGATCCGGATCCATGTAGCGCCAGAACATATGGGCGATCCTGTCGGTGAAGCTGAACACCTGCACGTACAGGTCGTCCTTGCTGGAGCCGAGCTCCGCATCCATCATCGATTCGAAATCGTCGATCGTGTGATTCAGGTCTTCGAGGAAGAACTCATCCGGGACGAGTCCCGTCGGAAGGGTCATCGTATCGGCCGCCCACCCGAGCGTCTTGAAGAACCCTATCTTCTCCTTCAGATCCTCGGCGAATCCTATCGGGAATGAGAACGGCACGGGCTGGGACCGCGGATGAAAATTGATCGGGGACAGGTAAATCTTGACTTCGGGACGCACGGACAACAGCTTCCAGCGAGCGATCCCTTGCAGGGGCTTGACACTGTCGACGAGCCAGTTGATGGGAAAGCTGAGGACATTCCAGTCCGACCACTCCCCCACGCGCAATGTCTGCTTCTGTCCCTGAACCTCGATCGTGACGGCCGACGCATCCCGGGCGACCGTGAAGCTCACCGGGATGTCGATACGCCGGGGAATGCCCTCCTCCTGCAACCGTCGCTTCGTATCCCTCTCGACTTGCTTGCGCTCGGAAGCCGAAGTGATGCCCGCGAGGGCGTCGTCGATCCTGTATTGATAAAACGGTTTATTGGTCGGACCGTAGATGGAACTCTCCAGCCGACCGGACCGGCCGGCGAGCGGGATCACCTCGACCGAGAACTCGTTGTCGTCCACGTGAAACCCCGGCTCGGAAGTGTAATAGGAGGGTGTGAGGAGCCTGCCGCGTATGTCGGGCACACCCAGCCCACTGAGCATCTGCCCGCCCTGGAGACTCTCGGCCGGAAAGTTCTGCGGGACCCGCAGCACCTGCGTCCTCAGTCCTCGGTCGGCGGCAAGGCTCCAGAACGTCGCTCCTTGCCGATTGTTGACGGCCCAGGGGATGTGCAGCGGCAGATCGTTCTCCGCGACCACGTACGTGCCCGCGCCGAGCAGCACCCCCGCGACGACACCGCCCAGGAGGGCCACCCGCCCGCCGAGCCGGAAGGCCGCCAGGAGCCCGCCGGCGACCAGCAATCCGATGACCCCGCCGAGGCCGCCGAGGATGGGGCCATTGTACCGCCCCCAGAGAAACGGCCGGCGGGTCTCGGTCGTGAAGGCCAGCGTCGGGAGGTAGCTGTCGCCGTCGCGCTTCAGGAAATCGAAGATGCCGGTCTTGCCCGGGTTCATTCCCGTCGCGAACGCCGACCAGGATACCGGCGTCTGGGCGGGATTCGTCGGCGTCAGCCGCGTGTAGGACCCCTCCTCACGCAGACGCTGGAGGTTGGGCAACTTCCCCTCGGCCATGTACTGCTCGGTGAGGCGGGCATCCGCTCCGTCGAAACCGATGATGACCACCCTGGACGGCTTGGCGCGCGGCGAATCCAGCGAGAAGAGGGCCACCACGAGGCATACCGCACCCCAAAAGCGGGAACTACCGGGTCCAGGTTGACGCATCTTCCCTCCGTTCGGCGCGCATCAGGGGTTTCGTAATATTATAGGGTGGCGTCGTCACCGCGGCAATCCAAGTGACTGGATCGATTGAACATGGGTCGTTTTTCAGGCCGCACTTCGTTCTTTGGGCGCGAACCCCAGCACCGCTCGTATCGCCTCGGCGGGGACCGCCCCTTGCCTGAGCAGGGTGGGTCTGGGTGATGCGAGGTCCAGGATCGTCGAGGGGGGACCGCCGGGCGTCGGCCCCGCGTCCAGGATCAGGCCCAGACGATGCGCCAGCCTCGGATCGATCTCGGCGGCCGAGCGGACGGGAGCGTCGCCCTCGAGGTTCGCGCTGGTCGAGGTGATCGGTCTCCCGACGGTCCGCACGACGGCCGAGGCCACCGGGTGGGGCGATACGCGGACGGCGACCGTCGAACGGCCCGCCAGGGCGGGGCAGTTGACGCGTGGTTTGAGCGGAAGAACCAGCGTCAGCGGTCCGGGCCAGAAAGATCGCGATAGAATCTCGTACCATGTCTTGGTGACACCCGAGAGATAGGCGACATCATAGGCACTCTCGGCGTGAGACAGCAGCAGGATCATCGGCCGTGGCACCGACCTGGCTTTCAACTCCTGAAGGCGAGCGGCGGCCTCGGCATTGAAGGGGTCGGCCGAGAACCCGTAAAAGGTCTCCGTCGGGCAGGCGACGACGCCTCCTTTCTTGATGATGGCGGCAGTGCTGAGAAGAATACGCGGATCGGGGCTGGCGGGCTGGATCTTCACGGTCAGCGTCCTGATGGTGAGCAGAGTTGTCGAATCGATGGAATCAGTCATCATCTCCATTGACTCCCGGGATCGCCAGGTGAATGTGCTCGATGCCTTCTGATCGCACGTCCGTCATCGGCCGCTCCAACCCGCTGGTCGCCCAGGTCAGGCTGCTCTCGCGATCCCCGAGAGAGCGGCACCGGCGGGGCCTCATCGTGGTCGAGGGCATCCGCCTCGCCGAGGAAGCCCTCGCCGCAGGGGTTCCCGTTCAGGCGGCCGTCATCTCCCCCAAGTTGCTCCAAGCCCGCCGGGGACGGCGCCTGAGGGATCTGCTCAAGGCGGCCGGGATCAGCACCCGTCGCGCCTCCGATTCCCTGCTGGCCTCGCTGCACGATGCCGACACCCACCAAGGTATTCTTCTCCTGGCACGCTGGCCCGGCGGATCGTCGAAAGATTCTATCTCTTCCGGCGCTGGTTGTCCCGTGGTTCTCGTCGCCCACGGTATCCAGGATCCCGGCAACATCGGGGCCCTGGTCAGAGTGGCCGACGCCTCCGGGGCGGGCGCTTTCATGGCCCTCGGCGGGGCGGACCCTTTCGGCCCGAAGGCCCTGCGCGCCAGCGCGGGCTCGGTCTTTCGCCTTCCCGTTCTGCGGGAACCGTCCCTCGCCGCAGCCTCGACGCGCTTGGCAGAGCTGCGCGAGCGCGGATTCCGGCTGGTGGGGGCCGTTCCCAGGGGGGGGATCGACTATCGCGACGCCGATCTGAGCGCGCCGATGGCGCTCCTGATGGGGGGCGAAGGAGCGGGCCTGCCGCCGGCCCTGCAGGCCGGCCTCGACATGGAGATCACCATTCCCTTGCGATCCCGTGTCGAATCGATCAACGTCGTGGCGGCCGCGTCGGTCCTGTTATTCGAAGCCACCCGCCGGCGCGATCATCGAACCGCTTCCCGTTGACCGCCGCCGCGCGATCGGGCCGCGCGATCGCGCACGCGCCGGTGATCGCCCGGCGCCGGCTCGTCCCGGCTCACGAGCGGCAGCACGAAGGAAAACGTGCCGCCCTTGCCCACCTCGCTCTCGACGCGGATGACGGACCCGTGCCCTCGCAGGATATCGCGCACGATCGCGAGCCCGATGCCGGCCCCTCTCCGGGATCTCTTGACCGTCTCCGACCGATAATACCGGTCGAATATCCGCGATTGCTCCTCGGGCGTGAGCCCGATGCCGGTATCTTGGATGCTGACGCGCACCTTGTCGGTTCCCCGCGGTTCCGCCCGGATCGTGACTCGGCCCGCGTCGCGGTTGTACTTGATGGCGTTGCCGAGCAGGTTCAGCAGCACCTGCGCGATCTGGTCCCGATCCCCTCTCACCCTCCGGCCGGCCATCCCCTCCGACCGGATGCGAATCCCGCGACGCTCGGCGTCCGGCCTCAAGAGGGTCACCGCCTCATCCACAAGAGGCTCCAACTCGAAGACCTCCAGGGCCGGTCGCGAGATCGTTCCCATGCCGCGGGCGAAGGCGAGCAGGTCATCGATGAGTCCAATCAGCCGATCGACGTTCCGGAGAGCGACCTCCAGGCCGTGCTGTTGCTCGTCGTTGATCGCGCCGAGATGACCGCCCAGGATCATCTCGGTGAATCCACGGATGGAAACCAGCGGAGCCTGAAGCTCGTGCGTCACGTTCGCGAGAAGCTCCGACTTCATCTCGTCGAGATCACTCAATTCCCTGTTCACTCGCGCCAATCGGTCCAGCCGACGCTCCAGTCCCTCGTTCGCGAGCCTCAACTCCTCGGCCGGACCGTACTCTTGCCTCGTCTCGTGCCCGGCCCGCCGGCCGCTTCCCGGCGCCTGGGCGGCTTCGCCGGCGCCGGCGGTGACATCACGAAACGCGCAGAGATGACCGATGACGACTCCCGCGGCGTCCTTGATCGGGCCCACGAAGCGCTCGAGAAACCGGCCGCGCCGGCCGGCCAGCTCCAGTCTGTCGGACCTCACCTCATCCGGGTCGGTGAGGATACCGGCCCATCGGGGGTCCGCGGGACCGGATCGCACGAATAGCGGCTCGAGCCGCCTTGCGATGTCCGGGAAGGGACACCCGAGCCATGCCGAGGGCTCCATGCCGAACATCGCCTTGAACGACCCGCTGGCGTAACGGATCGGCCAGTTCTCCTCGGCCGTCCCGGTGAGCAGGACGGCGTCGTGCACGGTCGTGAGCGCCGCATCCAGTTGAACCAGCGCCCGCGTCGCGCGCCGGACCAGGCGCACCGACTCGCTGACGTCGTTGAGCGCGAGCACGACCGCCGAGCTCCCCTTTCTTCCGATGCGGCGCGCCCGCGCCGCCACCTCGAGGGGAGGAAGCGACCCGCCTCGCAGCAGCCTGAATCCGAAATCAACGCAGCTTCGTTCCCCGGATTCGACCATCCGGAGAGCTTCTATCAGCGGCAAGAGATCCTCGGCCGCGGCCAGGTTTTTCACGTTCCAGCCCGAGAGGGATTCCTTGCTCAGGCCCACCAGGTCGCCCAGACCGGCGCTCGGTTCCAGGATGATGCCTGCCTGGATGACCGCGAAGGCATCGTACGCCGCGTTGGCCACCTCGGGGGCGTTCTGCGCCTCCGGCGGGGAATCCGCCGCCCCGCCGGCTTGAAACACCAGCAGGGTCAGGCCACGCGCGGCGTTCCCCCTGCCGGCGTCGCCGAGGGGCTCGACCTGCATCCGGATGGTCACCGTCCGACCCCCATGCCGGCGAATGGTGGCGCGGATGCTCGGCGGCGAGGAGGGATCCGTCCACCGGCGCGCCGACTGGAGCGCCTCCAGCAACGCGTCGCGATCCGGCGACTCCAGCACCTCGTGCAGGCGCAGACCCTCGAGGTCGCTCGGCGCCGTGCCGAATAGGGCGGCCGCCGCCGAGGAGCACATCCGGATCATTCCCTCCCCGTCGACCAGCATGGTCGCGGTCTGGGCCTTCAACACTCTGAACTCCTGTTCTTGCACCGGATATCGCCAGGGGGAAGGAGGACTGGCGCATAGCGGCTACATCCCGGCGCGATCCCTCTTGATCCGCCGGACCGGGATCTCCCGACTCGGTCTGTAGAAGAAGTACCCCTGGCCGATGCGGGCACCACATTGCCTGGCCACGCTCAGTTCCTCGCGTGTCTCGATCCCTTCCGCGATGATCTGCGCGTTCATGGTTCCAGCAGCATGGCACAGCGACCGGACCAGTTCCTGCTTGATCAGGTTCTTGTGAATATTCCGGATCAAGGATCCATCAACCTTGATGAAATCGGGGCGCAGCTCGGTCAGGCTCTCGAGGCTTGTCGAGCTCTTGCCCACGTCGTCGATGGACATCCGGAACCCCTGAGCTCTCAGATCATTCACCTCCGTGGAGAACGCCTCGCAGTCCCGGACCATATGGCGGTCCGCGATCTCCAGCACGATGTTATTCCTGCACACCGGGAAATCCTCCGGCAGGCCGGCCAGGAGCGCTTCGCGAAAACACGGATCCGACAACGAGTCTGGCAGGGCGTTGATGAACAACTTGTCTTGCGATCCCAGCCCGCGGGCCTTCTTCAGAGCCGCGCGTTGACATATTCGGTCCAGCTCCCCCGACATCCCGATCTGCCTGGAACGCTCGAAGAGATGATCGGGCATCTCGAAGTCCGAGGCATGGGGCCCTCGCGAGAAAGCCTCGTAGCCGATGATAGATCCGCGATCGAGATCAACCAGCGGCTGGAAAAGAGTTTCGATCGCGCGATCCCTGATGATCCTTTTCAGCTCCGTCTGCCAGCGCTCCCGGTCCGGAACATCCGCTCTCGACGCGTTCACTCTGGCTTCCTCCACGCCACGATAGATCTGCCGCTCGAGGCGGAAAAAAGGGTACTCCCGGACGATGGCCGAGCCGATCCGGACCGCCGGGCCGGGCGTCATGGAACGAAATTCCTCTCCGCCGAACAGCCGTTGCAGCGTCTCCTGAACCGAGAGGGACGTGGC
>JBHHZN010000100.1:0-8165 GCA_046758155.1 Acidobacteriota bacterium
GGCACCGGTCCGGCGGGCCAGCGGGCCGCCGTCCAGGCGGCCAAGCTCGGCAGGAGAGTCGGGATCTGCGAGCGCCGGCAGGTCGTCGGCGGTGTTTGTATCAACACCGGCACCATCCCATCGAAGACGTTCCGGGAGGCGGTCCTCTACCTCACCGGCTTCAGCCAGCGTCATATCTACGGCGCATCCTACCGGGTGAAGAAGCAGATCACGATGGAGGATCTGCTCGTGCGCTGCGAGTACGTGATCCGCCGAGAGGTGGACATCATCCGCGACCAGATGCAACGCAACGGGATCATCCTGATCCCCGGTGAGGCTCGTTTCCTGGACCCGCACCGCCTGGAGGTCCGCGGGGCCCAAGAGACCGTCCAGGTGGCAGCCGACAAGATCGTGATCGCCACGGGAACCTACCCGGCGACGCCGGAGGGGGCCGACGTGGACGGTCAGACGATCATCACGTCGGACATGATCCTGGGCCTGCGGAAGCTGCCGCGCCGCATGACCGTGGTGGGCGCCGGCGTGATCGGCACCGAGTACGCCTCCATGTTCGCCGCCCTGGGCGCGGAGGTCACGCTGGTCGACAGGCGCGAGCGGCTCCTGGAGTTCGTGGACGCCGAGATCATCGAATCGCTGCAGTACCAGATGCGGGGACTGAATTGCACTTTCCGCCTGGGCGAGGACGTGGAGCGCGTGGCCATGGAAGCGCCCGGCCGGGCGGTGGCGACCTTGAACTCAGGCAAGAAGATCGTCTCCGATCTCCTCCTCTATTCGGTCGGCCGGCTGGGCGCCACCGATTCCTTGAATCTGGCCGCGGCCGGGATCGCGGCGGATGACCGCGGTCGACTGCACGTCGATGATCGGTTCCGCACCGCCCAGCCCCACATCCTGGCCGTGGGCGATGTCATCGGCTTCCCGTCCCTCGCGTCGACCTCCATGGAGCAGGGAAGGCTCGCGGCATGCTACGCCTTCGGCGAAAAATGCTCGAGCCTTCCGCATCTGTTCCCGTTCGGTATCTACTCGATTCCGGAGATCTCGATGGTGGGAAGAAACGAACGGGAGCTGACCGAGCAGAAGGTGCCGTACGAGGTGGGCATCTCGCGCTATCGGGAGATCGCCCGCGGCGCCATCCTCGGCGATGAATCGGGCCTGCTGAAGCTGCTTTTCCACCGGGAGACCCGCGAGCTGCTCGGCGTGCACATCATCGGGACCGACGCCACCGAGCTGGTCCACATCGGCCAGGCGGTGCTGGCGTTCGGGGGGACGCTCGACTACTTCGTGAACAACGTGTTCAACTACCCCACCTTCGCCGAGTGCTACAAGGTTGCCGCACTCGACGGCTACAACAAGGTTGGCCCCGCCGCTGGCGAGGCGGCGCCTCCGGGCAGCGGCCGGCGCGGGGACTGAACCAAACCGCCTCGCCCCGGAGAGTGTGGCGCCGGCGGGGCCGGAGACCACCGGCGACGATCAGACGGGCGGCCGCCACGGGCGAGGGCCCCGCACCGGCCGCACCCGTCGGACCGCGGGCCGGTGGCGGGCCCCGGGGGAGCGACCCTTCCGACCGGCCCGGGCCGCGCGGCGCGGCCATCCTCCTTCTGGCTTCGGTCCGGCGGTCGGAGGATGGCCGGCTCGACGACAGCTAGAACGTGGATATTTCCACCAATTCTGTTCGTGCTCCTGTTCCCGGATCGAACTCGAGGATCACGCCTATGCCGGGGACATAGAATTTTTGTTCGAAGGTATCCGGCTCGAGGGGCGTGAACTCCTTGGTGACCAGACAGTTACCGTCGCATGAAGCCGAAGACAAGGGAACGGTCGCCGATCCCGACAGGCTCAGCACCTCGGCGATGTCCTCGGCATCTCCGAGCAAGAACTCCTGGCGGTAGACGTCGCCGATCATCGGGTCGGCGGCCATCTGGATCCCCTGCTTGGCGAAATCCCGGCCGGCCTTCCACGATCCCTCCAGGCTCACGAGATCCCCATCCTCGAACTCCTTCGAGAGCTCGCCGAAGTACCACACGTTGCCATCAACATCTTGAGCGAAATAGTCCTCGGTGTCTTCGAGGACCTCACCGGTTTCGGAGTCCGATACGATGTCGCTGACCACGATGCAGCTCACGCCCAGGATCTCTTTTGTGTCGCGGGTCACGGCCACCGTCGTCGTCTCGCCCTCGACCTCGTTCAGGAATACCTTCTTGACGCCGGGCACCAGCGGGAACAACGGATTCGGCGACACGCTGGCGCCGATCTCCAGCGGATCCACGAAGGTTCCCAGCGCGGGATCATAGGGCGCCTCGCCGAGGGCCTCGCACACCTCCTGGCGGGCCTCGAACTGATCGGCACAGTCCTGGAGCGCCTCGCGCAGCGCCGGCTTGGCATCCGCGATGCATGCCTCCCGGGCGTCATCGTCCGGTATGTTGTTGCAGTTGCCGATGGTGATCCAGAAGTCGTCCTTGCTCTCGTTCCTGCATGCTTTCAGCGCGGCTCTGGACGTATTGGAGCAGAAGTTGCCGGGCTCGCCCTCGCCGCCCTCTGAAAACGCGACTGTCACGCTCGCCGACAACAGCACGACGGCCAGCAAGGCCGATCCAAGCGATGCCGTCCGGATGACTCCTCTGAAAACACGCGATACCTTCTCGCGTCCAATTGGATCTTTCATGGTCACTTCCTCCTCTCAATCTACTTTGACTTGTATCTTGCACAGCGTCGCACAGGACAAATGGTGGGACGGCTCCTCTCGAAACCTTTGTCCTCGATCCCGTTGATACGGCGAAAAGCCGCCCGGACTGCCGCCCGCGCGGTTCCGTCACGGGGGGGCCCGGATGGTCCGTGGGGGGATCGGAAGGAGGCGGATCAGTGTGCGCAGAGGCACGGCCCCTCCCCTGGCGTGCGAACGCCCGGCATGAACCTGTTCACGTAGACAATTCCTCCCCGGGAAGATGATCTTTCAGAAGCCGACGACCGCCTCCGCACACTGCGCGGGTACTGGTTAGAGGGATCTGGATCGCGGGATCCTTCGTGGTCGGGGGATCTTTGCTCCGGCTTCCAGCGGCCGCAGCGCGGGACACGCCCGGCGGGCGAGACCCTCCCTGGACAAGCCCGGCGGCGCCGGCGTGGCTTGAAGAGGGAACCGGTTGGAACCGAGCGGACACGGGGACGAATCCCCCGCCTCAAGGCAGGTGATTGACGACCGCGCGGGGCGAACGAGCCGGAACATCCGCGGACGGGGGGCTGGGCGGAGACCCTGACATGTCGACGAGCTCGAGACGGGATCCGGTGACGGCGTCGACTTCGAGAATCAGCCCGATACCGGGGGCGTAGAATCTGTCCACGACGATATCCGGCTCGATGGGCGTCCAGTCCTCGATCTCGAGACACCGGGCGAATCGCCCCAACGGCACCCTGACGGATTCTTGCAGGCTCACGATCGCGCTCATGTCCTCCAGCTTGGCGGGCAGGTAATTCCGGCGGTGAACATCGCCGACCCGGGGAACGGCCGGCATGACGATTCCCGGCGCGGCCGCGTTCACGCCCGCCTCCCAGGAGTCCTCGCGGCGCACGAAGACCTTCTTCTCGAGTCCGTAGGAAAGCCTTCCGAAGGACCAGACGTTGCCCTGGGTGTCCTGTGCGAAATAGGCGTACGATTGCCGGGTCAAAACGCCGTTGAGGTAAAGATGCTCCTTGACGACCGTGCAGACCACCCCGAGGATTCTGTGCACGTCGGAGGTGACTTCCAGGACCCTTCGCGCCATGCCATCGACTGTTTCGCCTTCATAGGCTCGGGCGGTACCCGGAACGCAGGGCAGGAAGGGATTGTCGATGGATCGAACAAAATTCTCCGGCGCAACCGGCGGATCGTACGGGGCCTCACCGAGGGAATCGCAAACCTGGCGGCGCGCTGCGCGCTGCTTGTCGCACCTTCCGCGGGCATTCAGCATGACGACAAACGCGTTCTCGGAGCAGATCAGTTGATTCCCACCATCGAGCAGGACCTCGCACCTGTGAACCGCTTGCCGGTATTTCCCGCTGGCGGTCTTCCTGCACGATTTGAAGACCCGATCCGCAGTCGAGGAGCATCCCGGTGGCACGGCCTGCACGCGTGGCTGATCATCCGGGAGTCTCGTTCGCGCGTGTCCGTTTTCCACCCGCATGACGCCCACCGGCAACAGGAAAGCCCCCATCGCTGCCAAGACGGCGAGCCGGGGGCTCGATCTCGTGGTTCTCATGGTTTCACGTCCACTTCGGTGATCAATCCCCTCACCCCGGCTTCCAGGAGTTCCGATGAGGGGTCGGCCGGTTCCGGGTCCCGGGACGTTGCCTGCAGGCTCCTCCGGCATCCGGAACCCCTCGGTTGGAGGGATCCGAGGGTTTGAATCCTTCGATACTCCGCCTGTATCCGCCCGGGCGATTCCCGGAGCGAAAAGAACCGCCGGTGGCAAAGGATTCCGGGGTCTTGGGCGCTCTAATGCAGTGAAGCCTCGGCCACTTCGCCGGCACGCCCCCAAGAACCAGGCCTGGACCGTCCCGCCGGGCCGAGCTCGGCAGGGTATGATCGAGACGACCGGCACGGGCCCTCTGTGGCAGTCCGTCCTCTCGGATGCGGAGGATTGCCGACGCCCGGACGGATCTTCATCTCGAAAGAGAAAGAATGCAGATGGTCGGCCCAACAGGTGGCGATAGGCAACTGGCCCGTCGGATGCTCGCAGGCGAGGAGGGAGCCTTCGAGGAGTTCTTCGAAAGGTATTTCCCGGGGCTGTACCGTTTCGCGCTGGCCCGGCTGAGCGGCAGCGAGGACGCCGCGGAGGAAGTGGCTCAAGTGAGTTTATGCAAAGCGGTCTCGAAGCTGGCATCCTACCGTGGCGAAGCGTCCCTTTTCACGTGGCTTTGTACGTTCTGCCGCCACGAGATCGCCGCGTACTACAAGCATCACAAGAGATCGCAACGACAGGTGGACTTGATCGAGGACGCGCCGGAGATCCGGGCGGCCCTCGAATCGCTGCCGGCGATGTTCGGCGAGGGGCCGGAGAAGGAAGTCTATCGCAAGGAGATCGGCCGCCTCGTCCAGGTCGTGCTGGATCAACTCCCCCCTCACTACGGCAATGCCCTCGAGTGGAAGTACATCGATGAACTGCCGGTGAGAGAGATCGCAGCACGGCTTGGACTGAGCGCCAAGGCGGCCGAGTCTCTCTTGACCCGTTCGCGCGCAGCCTTCCGGGACGGCTTCTCGACCATGATCCGAGGGACTCCCCCGTCGAGACCGAAACCCGTCCCCTCCGAGGGAACATCATGAAAGACAAGACGCGGCAACCACCTGAACACGACGATGAGATCGCGAAACTGATCCGTCTGGCCGGCCGGAGACCGGCAGTGCCTGCGGAGCGATTCGACCGCGTCAAGGCCGCCGTCCACGACCACTGGGCGCGCGACGTCCGGCGCCGGCGGCGGCGGTGGGCGATCTGGACGGGTGCCGGCGTGGCGGCTGCAGCGTCGCTCATCTGGGTGATGTCATACCGGATCGCGCGCATCGAATCCTCGGCGCCGGCCCCCCGGCAGGTAGCCGCCACCGTGAAGGCGCTCATCGGAACAGCATGGATCGACGAACCCCTCGGGGAGGACGGCCGGGGTCACCGGACCCTCATGGCGCACGACGAGGTAGCCGCCGGCGCCGAGATGGTGACGGGGGAGGATGGCCGCTTGGAGCTCGAGCTCGCCGCGGCTTACACTGTTCGGCTGGACACCGGAACAAGGATCCTCCTGCTAGGTCCTGAAATGCTCGCGCTGGATCAGGGGGCTGTCTATGTCGACTCCGGTCGCGCCGGGGCGCCGTCCGGAACACTGACGATTCAAACGCCCCTGGGCATGATCCGTGAACATGGCACGCAGTTCGAGGTGAGACTTGGGGTGGATTCCGTCCGCGTCAGGGTACGCGAGGGCCTCGTGGTTCTCGATGACGGCCGCCGGATCCTCCAGGTCCCCCTCGCGAGCGAGCTGACACTCGATAAGGACGGCCGCGCCCGCACGCGGCAAGTTCCCCTGTACGGGCCGGAATGGGACTGGCTCGCGCAGATCACGACGGTACCCGACCTGGAAGGCCTGAGCGCCCGGGGCTTTCTGGATTGGGTCGCGCGCGAACGAGGATGGCGCCTGAGCTTTGCCAGTGACAAGCTGGCGCGTACCGCGAACGAGATCATCCTCGGCGGATCCCTCGATCGACTGACGCTCGGAGAGGCCCTCGACGCCGTCTTGCCGACCTGCGACATGGATTATCGCGTGGAGGATGACTCCCTCATCATTGGTCCCGCGTCCCCCGCCCCGCAGCCGGAATAATCGCTCCACTTCACAAAATCGCCCGGCCTTGCATACGGCCCGATTTGGACGGAAAATGTCTTGTCATGCACATCGGCCGGCGGTGCGGGATCCTCGCGATTCTTGTCTCCGGAATGCTCTTCCTGCTGGGCAGCGGTGAGGTGTTCTGTGCGACGACCCGCTCGCTCTACTATGGCCGTTCTCTGGTCGAAGTTCTCCAAGAGCTCCAGAGTAACGGCCTCAACGTGATATTCAGCTCGGCGGTCGTCCATGGGCGCATCCTCGTGACCGTTGAACCGAGCGCCACGGAGCCGCGTGCGATCCTCGATGAAATCCTCTCCCCCCTGGGCCTGGAGGCTCGTGACGGCCCTGGCCATTCCATTCTGATCGTGAGGGCTCCCGGAGGAAGCGACACGGGGATCCTGCGGGGCCGCGTGGTCTCGGCAGCCCGTGGCGCGCCGATCGGTGGCGCCACGGTTAAGATCATGGAGACACCGGATCACGCGACGACGCTTCCCGACGGGACGTTCGAGATCCGCCACGTCGCCCCCGGGACATACGAGGTGAGCGTCGAGGCATCCGGCTTCCTGCCGTGGTCATCACGTCCCGTCCACCTGGAGCCCCACGCCACGCGGGGACTGGCCGTCTACATGGAGGCCCAGCCGACCTACCTCGAGGAGGTCGTCGTCACACCGAGCAGGCTTTCTCTCGTGCAACAGGATCAAACATCCCGCCTGACGATCAGCGATGACGACATGGTTCTCGCGCCGACATTCGGTGGTGATATCAGCCGCGTGATCGAGTCTCTTCCCGGCGTGACCGCGCCCGACAATTCGGCCGCCTTCAATGTTCGAGGGAGTCAGGCCAGAGACGTCTCGATCGTGCTCGATGGTCTCGAGCTATACGAACCGTTCCATCTGCTGAGATTCCAGAGCCCCTTCAGCCTCGTCGACTCCGAGATCGTCGAGAGGATCGATTTCACCGGCGGCGCGTTCACCGCGGACCACGGTGACCGGCTCGGCGGCGTCGTCGAGGTCTCCACGTGGGCGCCGGATGACCCCCACCGCGCGCATGTCGGTGTCGGGACCCTCAATAGCCGGGTATCCTATGGGGGCCCGATCGCCGGCCAGCCGGCCTCCTGGCTGGCCTCCGCACGCGCCTGGTACCCGGAATCCATCCGGGATTCCGTCGAGCTGGGCGAGACGGGCATCGACCCTCGCTTCGAGGACGCCTACTTCAGCCTCTCGCGCAATGTCTCTCCGAAGACCGTTCTTTCAGCCCACGCGCTTCTCGCGCACGACCGCCTGGAGTTCAACGAGGTCGGCGGGAACGAAACCGTCGACGCATCGAGCAAGAGCGGCTACTTCTGGCTGCGCGCCATGAAATCCTGGGCGGGTGACGTCATCTCCGAGACGGTCCTCTCGGCCGGCCGGATCGACCGGGATCGCGAAGGCTTCTCGGAGCCGGAGGACGACCTCGTCATCGTCGATGATAATCGGACGCTCGACTTCTTCGGCCTCAAGAACGACGTGACCTGGCAGGTCTCCGATGCGCACCTGCTCAGGTTCGGGCTCGATGTGCGCCGCCTGGATGCCAAGTACCGTTACACCAGCGGACCGGCGGACGACGTCGCTTCCCAGACATCGATCCGACTCGATCCCGAGGGCACCTCGATCGGGGGATATATCTCGCACCGCGCGCGGATCGCCTCCGGCTTCGCCACCGAGCTGGGTGTGCGCGTCGACCGCCAGATCTCTGGCTTTCAGATCCAGACCTCGAAAAAAAGTTAAGCCTAAAGGGGACTGCTGTGTGGCTTTTCAGGCCGCAGAGCTCAGGGGCTGGGTCGGAGTCTGCAAAACGCA
>JBHHZN010000101.1:0-8125 GCA_046758155.1 Acidobacteriota bacterium
GACTCCCGAGGCGTTGTCATAGGCCCCGTTGTAGATCCCATCGCCGGACTCGTCAGGCGTGCCGATGCCCAGATGGTCATAGTGGGCGGTGAGGATGACAGCTTCGTCCTTCAGGGACTCATCCTTGCCCGGGACGAAGGCGATGACATTGGATGAATCGAACCGGCGCAACGCGGTCACGATATGGGCCTTGGCGCTCAGCCCGAGCGGCACCGGGACGAAATCGCTTCGGGCGGCCGCATCCCGCAGGGCATCGAGATCCTGGCCCGCCGCGGCGAACAGAGCGCGCGCGGTGCGATCGGTGAGCCATCCCGCCTGCTGCAGCGGCATCGGCGCCTTCGGATCCAGCTCGTTGAAGGAGCGCTCCCCCGACCAGGAGTTGCGGACCACCTCCCAGCCGTAGCCGGCGGATTCATCCGTGTGGATCAACAACGCGCCGATAGCTCCTCTCCGGGCCGCCTCCTCGTACTTGTAGGTCCACCGGCCGTAGTATGTCAGCGCCTTCCCGCCGAACACCGACGGATCGGCGGAGGGCGGATCGTTGACGAGCATCACCAACACCTTGCCGGTTACGTCCTGTCCTTTGTAATCGTCCCAGCCGTACTCGGGCGCTTCCACGCCGTACCCCACGAAGATCATCTCACCGGTCGAGTCGACCGTGGGTTGTTGGGTGTCGGTCCACACGACGTAGTCGTCCAGCATCCTCAGGGGCGGGCCAACCGCGCCTTCACCTCCCTCGAAGCTCAGGGTGGTCTCCGGGAGCGTCTCCCCCCCCACGAGCGGCACCCGCTGTTTGTAGCTGTTGCCGGCGCCACCGGGCCACAGGGCCGAGAGCTGGAATTGAGCCGCGATGTATTCGGCGGCGATCTGCGCGCCGCGTTCGCCGGTACCCCGCCCTTCCAGCAGGTCGCTGGCGAGGAACCGCAAGTGGACTCGAATCCGGCCGCTGCTGATGGTGTTCATGGCGGCCTCCACACCTTTCGGCAGCGCGGGCCCTCCCCCCGGCTCGGGCGCTGCGGCGGAAGTCGGCCCCGCAACGAGTTTTTCCCGGGCGACGCCCGGGGTCATCGCGCCGACGGCAACGGCGGCGATGAGGACACAGTGGCTCAGCGATCCAGACATGATCTTCCTCCGCGTGGTTCGTCGGAATGCGTTACGGTATTATGTTCACTGCCGCAGCCCGGCTCACGATGTCGAACCTTGATCGTCTACAAATGGGATGACCGGCAAGAACCATTCCCCGTTGCGGGCGTGTATTATAGCGGCTCAGGATGTGGACGCATCCCTCCCCGCCAGCCGGGACAGCAAACGGCGCGTGAACAGTTCGATCATTCGCTTGCGATACTGCGGGGGGAACATGACATTGCGCACGGGCTGGGTCTTATCGGCGACCATGCGGGCCAGATCACCGATCAACGCGGCCGTGAGCCGCTGTCCGCGCGCCGACCCCGTCACCTCGGGGAACATCAGCGGCGCCATGGATACGGCGTTGACGACAACGTGGAGATCCTCCACCTCGTCTCCATCGAGCAGAAGAGCCGCAGCGACACCGGCATCCGGGAAGTCGAAGGAATCCCGCAGGCGCAGCTTTTCATACCCGCTGCGGTATCGGCGCGCGCCGTCCGGCAGATCGACACGCGTGATGATCTCTCCTTTCTGGAGAACATTCCTGGCGATGCCATCGGGCACGAAGAACTCCCGTGCCTTGACGCATCGCCGCCCGTGGACGCCCGCGATCTGCAGCGAGGCATCCAGCGCCATCAGGGGCGCCGCCGTATCGCCCACGTAGACCGCGTAGCAGAGGTCCTGCTGGGGCACGACGAGGCAGACGTCCCCCTCGGCCTTCATGCAGAAGCCCACCGCTGCCCTCCAGGCATGAGACTGGTTGAAGTAGTAGCATCGCGTCTCCACCAGGAGATTGCCACCCAGGGTCGCCTGCCGCCGGACCAGCGGGGTGGCCACCCCCTGGATGGCCTCCATCAACCCGGGATAGGCGACACGCAGGCTCTCGTCCTCCTCGAGCCGCGCGAAAGGGATCATCGAGCCGAAGGATCGCTCCGACTTTTCCCGCAGTGCCTCGATCTCCCACAGGGCGATCACGTTCCGGCGGGGGTTGAGACGGTTCTTGTAATTGGGCAGCAGATCGGTTCCACCGCCGATGTAATCGAAATCCTCTCCGCAGGACGCCGCCACCTGGAAGGCCTCCTCGACGGTGCGCGGCCTGTGCAGCCTGAACGGGGGCAGGATCATGATCCCTCCGCCGTCGAGCCCCTGCGGGCCAGACGGCGTCGCTCGTCGCGGGCACGCCCCGGGGCCGAGGAGATCACCGGTGCCTCCCGGCGGATCGCGGCGAGGATCCGATCGGGCGTCATGGGCAGCTCCTTCATCCTGATGCCCACGGCATCGTGTATCGCGTTCGCGACGGCCGGTGCGACCGGCAGGATCGGTCCCTCGCCCGCCTCCTTGGCCCCGAACGGGCCCTCCGGATCATCCGTCTCGATCATGAACACCTCGACCTCGGGCATCTGCTTCGGCGTCAGGGTCCGGTAATCGAGCAGATTCGCGTCGACCACGCTGCCGCGGTGGGAACGGAAGTCCTCCATCAGGGCCTGTCCGAGTCCCATGTGGATGCACCCCTGGATCTGACCCCGGACCGCGGTCGGGTTCAGGGCCCGGCCGCAATCGTGCGCCGCCCACATCTTGGTGACTGTCACGAACCCGCTCTCCGGGTCGAGCGAGACCCGCGCCACATAGGCCTGGAACGAGTACGATGGCGACAGACCCGCCGCCGCCCCCTTGAACTTGCCTCCCATCGGCGGAGCCGCCGCATAACACCCGCGGGCGAGGAGCGCGCCCTTGCCCCGGATGGCCTCCTGCAGCGCGTCCATGTAGGAGACCGCGACACGTGGATCGGGCGCGTAGACGACCTGCTCACCCCTCATCACGAACCCCTCGGGCTGGTGGCCTGTCAGGACCGAGGCCGCGGCGATCAGTTTCCGGCGGATCTGCTCGGCCGCTCGCCGCGCGGCATTGCCGGCCATGAAGGTCACGCGACTCGAGTACGACCCGAGATCGATCGGCGCCGTGTCGGTGTCGGACGATCGGATACGGATGCGGTCCAGTCGCACCCCGAGCGGCTCCGCCACACACTGCGCGAGCATGGTATCGCTGCCCTGCCCGATCTCGGCGGCCAGACTGTGGACGGTGATGCCGCCATCACTGTCGATCTTCAGGTGGACCGTCGATTGGGGGGTCTTGTTCCAGTGGATCGGGAGCGCGGAACCGCTGATGTAGAACCCGCAGGCCACACCCAACCCTTCGCCGTAGGGAAGCTTACCGTGCAGCCGGTTCCACTCCGACGCGTCGCGCACCTTCTCGAGGCATTCCCTGGTCCCGTTGCTCGTGATCCGGAACTCGTTGAGGGTCTTCGTCCTGGGAGGAAGGAGATTGTTCATTCGGAACGCGATCGGATCCATCCCGATGTCCTCGGCGAGGGCATCCACCATCACCTCCATGGCGTGACGTGAGTTGACGGCCCCATGGCCGCGCATCGCTCCGCAGGGCGGCTTGTTCGTGTAGACCCTCTTGCCGGCATAGCGGAAGTTATCGATGCGGTACGGCCCCATGCAGAGGACGCCGTTGTAGTAGGTCGTGACGACACCGAAGCTGCCCCAGGCCCCTCCGTCGATGAGAGCTTCCAGGTCCAGGCCGGTGATCTTGCCTTCCCTGGAAACGCCCATCGTCATGACGGTGCGTGTCGGATGCCGGCCATGGTTCGTCAAGAAGACCTCCTCGCGGTCGAAGAGGATCTTCACCGGCCGGCGCACGCGACGCGACAGAAGCGCGGCGATCATCTCATGCGGAAAAGGATCGCTCTTGCCCCCGAAGGCGCCGCCGACCATCGGACGCACGACACGGATCCGGTGCATCGGCAGGCCCAACACCTCCGAGAGCGCCCGGTGCAGGTAATGCGGGACCTGTGTCGCAGACCAGAGGGTCAGCCTCTCCTCCTGGTCGAAGTGGGCGACCACGCAGTGCGGCTCGGTGAAGGCGTGCGTGACGCCCGCGAAGCGGAATCGACCCTTCTGCAGGAACGCCGACGAGGCGAAGGCCGCGTCCACATCGCCGAAGTTCTGATCCACCGCCTTCTGGATGTTGGTTCCGGCAACCGTCTTGTCATGGATCGGAAGATCCGTCGGCTCGAGAGCGTCGTCGATCGTGAGGACAGGATCGAGCGGGTCGTACGAAACATCGATGAGCCGCAGCGCGGCCCTGGCGGTTTCTTCCTCATCGGCGGCGACGGCAGCGACGCAATCTCCGATGTACCGGACACGGTCAACCGCCATGGCGGTTTCGTCGCGGCTGATCGGCAGCACACCGAATCGCACGCTCGACTCGGCTCCCGTGATGACCGCATGCACGCCGTCGAGCGCCTCGGCCCTGGTGGTGTCGATGGCGATGATCCGCGCGTACGCCACCGGGCTACGGAGGATCCTGCCGACGAGCATCCCGGGCAAGCTGATGTCATCGGTGTAGGTTCCCTGGCCCGTGACCTTCGCCACGGCATCGACCAGCGGCGTCGGCCGGCCGATCGTGCTCATGGTCCCACCGCCCCGCCCGCCGGGAGATCCCGCTTGCCGGAATCGCCTTGCTCGCGCATCGTCCGGGCGGCTTCCCGGATCGCCTCGATGATGGTGACGTAGCCGGTGCAGCGGCACATGTTGCCCGCGATGGCTTCACGGATCTCATCATCGCTCGGGTCCCGTGTCCGTTCGAGCAGGCTCACCGCCGACATGATGAATCCCGGAGTGCAAAACCCGCACTGGGTGGCGCCGCAACGCACGAACGATCGCTGCACCGGGTGGAGTCCCCCGCCCCCGGCGACCCCCTCGATGGTACGCACCGCGCAACCGTCCGCCCGCAGAGCCAGGGTGAGACAGGCCAGCACCGGACGGCCATCCAGCAGCACGGTGCAGCAGCCGCACGTCCCCATGTCGCACCCGCGGCGCGTCCCGGTCAAATGAAGCCGCTCGCGCAGGATATCGAGGAGTACGTCATACGGACGGACCGCGACGCTGTAGCGGCTCTCGTTGATCGTCAGGGTCATCTCGACCTGAGCGATCGATTCGACGCCAGATTTCTTCGCGGAAGCGCGAGCCGAAGAGTCCATCCGGGCGGCTTCCTACGATGCCCCGAGACGGGCCCTGTAGGCCGAGAGGATCTTCTGGTACTCCTCCGGCGTGTTCATGCTCATGATGACACCCGGGCTGTTCAGACAGACCCGCTCGATCTCCCCTTCCCTCACGCGCAGGAATCCATGAAGCGGCTCATCATCTCCGAGCTCGAGAATTCCGGTCCGATGACCGATGGAAAACAACACGGGATGCCCCCTCCCGTTTTCATACGCCGCGACGAAAATCGTCCTTCCTCGCGGCCGCGGCGCGAAGCGCCCGATGAGCGCGTCGATATCGTTGCTCGTCACCAGAGGGTGATCGACCGGGAAGACGACAAACCCGTCGATGCCCGCCGGGAGCGCCTCGAGGCCGGACTTCAGAGACGATGTCTGCCCCCGGTCGAACCGCCGGTTGACCACGCTCCTCAAACGCCCCGCCTCGATGGCGGCCAAGAACTCCGGGGCCTCGATCGCGGAGCGGATCATCTCGGCCTCCGAGCCCAGCACGACGGTCGTTCCCTCGGCGCGCGAGCCGAGGCAGGCCGACAGCACGAGCGACAGGCAGGTCCGTCCGTCGAATTCGAGCAGTGGCTTCGGTCGGCCCATCCGCGCGGAGGTACCCGCCGCGAGAACGATGATCGAGATCTTCACCCTGACGGATTCTAGTGCCATGCCGCTCGACGTGTCAAAGCGCGCGGGGGCGCCTCCGCGGGGACGGGCGGTCAGGAACGGGCACCGGGATCGAACGGTTCGACCAATCCGCGCTGGAGCAGATCCAGCAAAGCCTGGTACGCCACGAGGTCCGGGTCCGGAACGGCGTCCACGATCTCGGCCAGCGTCGCGCCGGAGGCGGCCGTTCGCAGGATGATTCGCTGCGCCGTCGTCAGTTTCGCATTCTTCATCTTCGTCTTCATCTTCGCCCGAACCGCGCGCAGTCGCAGGCGTTCGTCGGGCAGCTCGGCCCTCAGATCCCGCAGCTTGTCGAGCTGCGCGAACCCTTGCATGAGGACGGACCACGCCCCCTCCTCCAGGACCGCCTCCACCCGGGGCCCCGGGTCACCCGGCTCGAACTGAAACCGCGCCTCCGGCCACGCCATGAGCCGGAACAGAGCCTTCTTGCCTCGCTGTCCCCGCGTGTCCGCGTTGATGATCCGTCCCTTGCGAAAGTAGATCCTGCCGACCGAGCAACCCCAAAGACTCAGTGTCCCGGATTTCCCGTTCATGCTCATCATCTGGATGAGATCGGGAACGGCGATGTGATCGGAGTGCCCGCTCAGGATGGAGACGGGGTTGTGTACGGCGGTCGTCCGCTTGGTCGATTGACGGACGCGCCGTGGTGTGCGCCGCAGAAGACTGCCGACCCGGGCCAGCAACTCCTCCTTGGAGAAAGGCTTGCACACATAATCGTCCGCCCCCATCTCCAGCCCCTTGATCCGCGTCGGCACATCGGATTCGGTGGTCAGAAAGATGAACGGCAGGGTCCGGGTGGCGGGTTCCCGGCGGATCTCCTCGCAGAGGGCCCAGCCATCCATGCGGGGCATCACGATGTCGGAGATGACCAGTGCGGGCTTCTCCTCGCGAACCTTCCGCAGCCCTTCCTTGCCATCGCTCGCGGTGAGGGGCTCGTAGCCGTGGGCGGTCAAGGTCTCGGACAGGACCTTGCGGATGAACGAATCATCGTCGACGACGAGAATCGTTTTCGTGGACATTCCTGCAGCTCCTCCGGCCCCGCGGAGTGGGAAAATCGGATCGCGCGACGATAGCGCGAAGATAGGTCCCTGCGGGCCCCGGAGCAACAAGATGGGGTACACCGCCGTGCGGGCGCCATCAGCCGGAACCGGTGACGGGGGTCTTCTCGACTCCACGGGCCGTCGAGACGGCCCCGCTGCCGCCGGCGCCGTAACGCGTGTCCATCAGACGACCCCATTTCGTCCGCCGGAACCCGCGAATTCTCGCGTGGCCGATGATCGGGTACCAGAACCAGTCGTGATAGATGTTCGAGGCCATCGGCGCCCACAGGACCAGGGGCGAATGCAGCGCCACCTTTTCCATGAACCGCAGCGGGCCCTTCCGCAGCATCTGATCCCCCCAGATGACCAGAGATCGACTCACACGAAACCCGAAGTCGATCCCGTCGATCATCTCCCCCACGATCTCGATGTCCCGTGGGTTCGCCACGCCCAGCCCCATCTCGTGGCAGATCCGCAGGTACCCGATGCGCATCGGGTCGAAGCCCATCATCCGTGCCGCGCAGGCATCGATGGCGACCGAATCACCGCTCGCCAGCAAGAAATCCTTGATCTTCGGCACCATGGTTCTCGGCCCGGCGCCGTCTCCGCAGACCGTCCCGTCCATGACCGCGAAGACGCCCGGGTGAAGCTCGCGCTGCATCACCATCAAGTCCGCCAGGACCTCATGGATGTACTTGTGAGCATGATGCCGGACCTCCTTGAGCAATCCCCCGAAGGCGTTCTTCACCGCGCCGGTCGTCACGCTGTGGCCATGCGTTTTCATTGTCGGCATATGGATGATCTGCTTGCCCGCATACATCGCCGGGATCTCGATGCCATCGGGGAAGATTTTGTCCAGCTTGAGCAGCCTGGATTTGAACTTGTGGACGGTCCACTCGACCTCGGTGAGAGATTGAAACGGCAGGCCGTAGCGCTCCAGAACGGGAAGCCAGCGGTTGTTCCTGGCTCCCTTCCAGGGATCGGTCACGACCGTCTTGTTCTCCACCGGTATCAGGTCTTGTCTGGCGTAACCGTCATCCAGGAGGGTCCGGACGACCCCCTCGAGTTGCCAGGGCTGCGTCGAACAGGAGGGGAAGTACTTCGTCCACGACAGGTTCAGTTTCAGCAGCGTAGGCACGCCCCGGGAAATGACCTCTCGGTAACCGGCCATCCGCAGGAGCCGTCCGGAATCGTCCAGCACCCGCTCGACATCCGTTTTCAG
>JBHHZN010000102.1:0-8063 GCA_046758155.1 Acidobacteriota bacterium
GCGGCCAATCCGGTTCCGCCACCCAGCGAAACGACACGCAGTCCCCGAGCAGACGAAAAGGTCACGCATCCGTCCCGGCAGCCTTTCCCAGCAGGCTCATGAATTCGGAATCCTCGCGCAGCAGGTCGAAATCCGGGTCGTTGAGGGCCCGGACCCGGTTGGCGGGGTCTACGGCGATCGCCTTGCCCAGGTACGATACGGCGCCTACCGCATCGTTGCGGACTCCGCAGATCGCGGCCAGCGCATACAGGGGCTTGTCGGATCCTGGATCCAGCTCCGCGGCCCTCTCCAGCAGGGCGCCGGCTTCATCGAGCCTGCCGTCGTTGGCCGCCACGATCCCCGCGTAGTAGCACCCCTCGAAGTCCTTCGGCTCGACCGGCTTGCCGGAGGCTCGCCTCCGGGCCACGGCGGCCCAGGTCCGCGCCCGGTCGCAAAGTTCGCGGTCGACGCCTGCACCCGCCACGACGCCCTCGAACTGGACGGCCGCTCCGGCGAATTCCCTCTTTCGGAAGAGCTTCAAAGCAGCCTCGTACTGCTTCAGTTCATGCTTCGCCTTCTCGACCGGTGTCTTGCCCCGGCCCGCAGGGGCCTTCTTCTGTTTCGATGTCGTGGACTTGCTCGCGGAGGTTTTCAACTCGACTCACCTATAAGGAAAGTGGTGGAGGCGCAGATATTCGGGAGAGAAATGGGTCCCTTGAAAACCCCTATTATAGAAACCTCTCATATTTCGCGTCAATACGGCCCTATCGAGCCGGACCGGGATGGTAATATAGAGAGAGCTCGCCCACCTTTCAATGAGAAAGCACCACACGGGTATCTCGCAAGTGTTGAGACACAAAGACATGACCGGACTCGCCTACCTGGGCCTCGGGGCCCGCGACGGTGACCGCCGGCGGGCGATGGCCGAGGCGGTTCGCTCGCTCCGCGCGCCGGGCGCGACCATCCTGCGCGTGTCATCGCTTTATGAGACCGAGCCGATCGACCTGCCGGGCCGCCGGCCCCTGCTGAACGCCGCCGTGCTGATCGCGACAACCCTGCCGCCGGAGGACCTCCTGCGCGCCTGCCGGCGGATCGAGGCGCGGCTGGGCCGGCACCGTGGCGAGCCTCCGGGTATCGCCCCCGACCCAGGCCCGCGACCGATCGATCTGGACCTGCTCTTGTACGGTGATCGGGTCATCAGCACGCCCGAGCTGATCCTCCCGCACCCGCGGATGCACCAGCGCCGCTTCGTCCTGGTCCCGATGAACGAGATCGGAGCGCACGCCCGGCATCCCGTCCTCGGCCGGGACATGAGGTCGCTGCTCGAGAATTGCGCGGACCGGGGCTGGGTGCGCCTGCAACACCCGGCGAGGGCGTGGTGGAGTACGGATATTCCTTGCCGGTCATTGATGAAGGACCGCGATTCCGATATGATCGCGCGCCATGCAACCGGGACTCATCGCAGTTGAAGGCCCCATCGGAGTGGGCAAGTCGAGCCTCGTCGACCGGCTCGCGACTCGCTTCGATGCGGTCAAGGTGCTCGAGAAGATCGACAATCCCTTCCTGCGCGACTTCTACAACGAGAAGCCCGGGGCCTCGTTCCACGCGCAGCTTTTCTTTCTCCTGAACCGGTTCGTCCAGCAACGGGAGCTGTCTCAACACGACCTGTTCAACCAGGTCACCCTGTGCGACTACATCTTCGCCAAGGACAAGATCTTCGCCTACTTGAACCTGAACGACTCCGAGCTCATGCTCTACGAGAAGCTGTACGCCCTGCTGGGCGCCGAGGTACCGACCCCGGATCTGGTCATTTACCTGCAGGCATCCACCGGCGTGCTGTTCGACCGGATCCGGCGCCGCAAGAGGGATTACGAGGCCGATATCTCGATCAAGTACATCGAGGACCTGAATCAGGCGTATAATTACTTTTTCTACCACTACCGGGAGACACCGCTGCTGGTCATCAACACGACCGGCATCGATTTCGTGGAAAACGCATCAGATCTGGACGATTTGGTCGATCAGATCAAGAATATGGGCAAAGGGGTCCAGTACTACATGCCGAGTTCGCGATGATTTCAGCCGGGCACGCCATCCTCAGGGTCGCCGGGGAGGCGCAGCCATCGGACGAACCGTTCATCGACATGGGAGGAACAGGGTCCGGCCTGACCTGACGGCCCACCGATCCCCCGACATCCGCGGGGAGAAAGGAGTTCGCCGTGAGCAGTGACAAGACAAGCAAGGTAACGGTGCCTGGCATCCGGGCGAGGAAGTCGTCGGGCCGGCGGGAACCGGATCGCATCGTTGCTCTGACCGCCTACGATTACCCCACGGCCCGCGCCCTGGACGAAGCCGGCGTCGACCTGCTGCTGGTGGGCGACTCGCTCGGCATGGTCGTGCTGGGCCACGATTCGACCCTCCCGGTCACCATTGACGTCATGCTGCACCATACGACCGCGGTGGCCAGGGCGAAGCCACGCGCCCTGGTCGTGGCCGACATGCCGTTTCTTTCCTATCACACGAGCCCGGCCGACGCCGTGCGCAACGGCGGCCGGTTCCTGCAGGAGGCGGGCGCCGAGGCCGTGAAACTGGAGGGGGGGCGCCGGCGTCTTCCCATGATCCGGGCGCTCGTGGAAGCGGACATTCCCGTGATGGGGCACATCGGCCTCACGCCCCAGTCGGTCAACCGGCTGGGAGGATACAGGGTGCAGGGCCGCGACTCCGCCTCCGTCGACTCGCTCCTGGAGGACGCGCGGGCCCTCGAGGAGGCGGGCGTCTTCAGCCTCGTGCTGGAGGCGATGCCGGCCGAGGTGGGACGCATCGTCACCGAGTCGATCGGCATCCCCACGATCGGCATCGGCGCCGGCCCGCACTGCGACGGACAGATCCTGGTCATCCACGATCTGGTCGGCTTCTCGCAGAACACCCCGCCGCGCTTCGTGCGGCGCTACGCCCAGATCGCCCGGACGATGACGCGGGCCGCGGAAGAGTTCGCCGGGGACGTCCGCGCGAGCCGATTCCCCGCTCCGGAGGAATCGTACCCCTGCCCCGAGGACCTCGCGCGGCGACTCACGATGCGTTCGGAACGGATGGGGGCAAGGCAGCGGTCGTGATGGTTGAAACGATCGAAGACCCGGACGCCATGCGGCGTCGATCTCGGGCGGCCCGCCGGGCGGGCCTGACGGTCGGGCTCGTCCCGACAATGGGATCCCTGCATGCCGGACACGCCAGCCTGTTGCGCCGTGCCCGCCAGGAGTGCGGTCTCGCCGTGGCGAGCATCTTCGTCAACCCGGCCCAGTTCGGCCCCGGCGAGGACTTCGAGCGCTACCCGCGGGATCTGGACCGCGATCGGGCGCTTCTCGAACGGCTGGAAATCGACGTGCTTTTCCACCCGGATGCTTCCGTTCTTTACCGCCCGCAGCCCAGGCACCGGACCTGGGTCGACGTCGAGGGGATGTCGCATGTCCTGTGCGGGGCATCGCGACCGGGGCATTTCCGTGGCGTCACGACCGTCGTGCTGAAGCTGCTGAACATCGTCGAGCCCGACATCGCCTACATGGGTCAAAAAGACGCCCAGCAGGCGATCATCATCGACACGATGGTCCGCGACCTGAACGTCGGAACGCGTATCGAGGTCTGCCCGACGGTGCGCGAGGCGGACGGCCTGGCACTGTCGAGCCGGAACTCCTACCTGACGCCGCCCGAGCGGGCCGCCGCGCCCGTCATTCACCGCGCCCTGTGCGCCGCTCGCGACGCCCTGGCGAGCGGCGAGCGCTCGCCGGCCGTTTTGCTGGAACAGGTCCGCGGCGTTTTGGCTTCAGAGCCGCTCATCGTTCCCGAGTACGTGCAGCTCGTCAACCCCATCGATCTCGAACCGCTGACCTCCGCTCCGCTCCGCGGCGAAGGGCTGCTGGCGGTTGCGGTCCGGATCGGGACAACGCGTCTCATCGACAACATCACGCTGTCGGTGGAGGAGACTGGATGCCGCACGGGACCAAGGAGGACGTCACACCCATGCTGAAACAGATGTTGCTGGCGAAGATCCACCGCGCCACGGTCACGAGGACGGACCTCGATTACGAGGGCAGCCTCTCGCTCGACGCCTCCCTGATGCGGGAGGCCGGGATGGTCCCGTACGAACGGGTCGACATCTACGACTGCGACAACGGCTCTCGGTTCTCGACGTACCTCATCGAGGCCCCGCCGGGGTCCGGACAGGTCTGCGTCAACGGCGCCGCGGCGCGCCTGGCCGCACCGGGCCACCGGATCATCATCGCCGCCTATGCCGCTCTTTCCGAGGCAGAGGTCGCCGTGCACCAGCCCAAGATCGTGCTGGTGGACACCGCCAACCGCGTGAAATCGATCCGCGACGCCGTCGAGGCAGGCACCGAGGTGTCCCGCAGCTGAAGCGCCACGCGGCACGGCCCGCGCGCTCCCACCGCGGTTTCCTCCGGCGCCCGGTCTTGTGGCAGAATGGCGCCTCGTCGTGCCTCCTGCACGCCCATCGTCACGGACGGCCCCTCGAAGCCATGCCGATACCGACACCCTTTCATCCGCGCACCTCGAAGCTGTGCACCAGCATGGCCTGGAAGGAATGGGCGGGGTACTACGCCGTGCGCTCCTACGACACGTGCCATGAGCTCGAGTACTTCACGCTGCACCATGCCGCGGGCCTGATCGATGTCTCCCCTCTTTTCAAGTACGAGGTGAGCGGGCCGGGCGCCGCCGCATACCTGAGCTATCTCACCGTCAAGGACATCGAGAAACTACGCACGGGTAGGGTGACCTACCTGTGCTGGTGTGACGATGACGGCAAGGTGCTCGACGACGGCACCATCTCCCGACTCGATGACACCCGTTTCCGCGTCACCGCGGCCGAGCCGGCCTATGCATGGCTGCAAGAACACGCGGAGCGGTACCGCGTCGTGATCGAGGACAGCAGCGATCGCCTGGGGGTCCTCTCGCTGCAGGGCCCGACGTCGCGTGATCTGCTCCGGCAGGTCTGCGGCCGCGCTCTTGACGGCCTACGATACTTCGGCGTGATCTCTGCCGCGATCGGCAACGTGCCCGTGGAGATATCCCGCACGGGATACACCGGCGAGCTGGGCTACGAGATCTGGATACCGCGCGATCACTGCCTGGACGTCTGGGACACGATCAGGGACGCCGGCGGCCGCTACCGGCTCCAGCCGGTCGGCCTGGACGCCATGGACATGGCGCGCATCGAGGCGGGCTTCATCATGAACGGCGTCGATTACTTCAGCGCTCATCATTGCTTGATCGATTCACGCAAGTCCTCCCCCTTCGAGATCGGCCTCGGCCGGGCGGTTCAGCTCGATCGTGCGCCCTTCATCGGCCAGGCCGCACTGCGCCGAGAGAAGGCCGACGGCTCACGCTGGGCTCTCGTCGGGCTCGAGTACGACTGGGACGCGTTCGAGGCCCTGTTCACCGCGGTCGGTCTGCCCCCGCAGGTCCCCTCCGGTGCCTGGCGCAGCGCGGTGCCGGTCTACGACCAGCGGGACCGCCAGATCGGCCAGGCCACCAGCGGCACGTGGTCGCCGCTGCTCAAGAAGAACCTTGCCCTCGCCTCGGTGCGCGCCCCCCTGGCGACGCCGGGCACCCGACTGAAGGTGGAAGTCACCGTCGAATACGAGCGCAAGCGGATCGGCGCCACGGTGGTGAGGAAACCGTTCTTCGATCCCGAGCGCAAGAAGGCCATACGTCCGGGCGCCGCGGCGGCCGGGGGTCTCCGATGACGCCGCCCGCGCCGCGCCCATCGCGATCCTCTTACGACGCCATCGTCATCGGTGGGGGGCACAACGGCCTGACGTGCGCCGCCTACCTCGCGCGCGCGGGCCGCCGCGTGCTCGTGGCCGAACGGCGCGAAGTCCTCGGCGGCGCCGCCGTCAGCGAGCAATTGTACCCGGGAGTCACCTTCTCGGTCTGCTCCTACGTGGTGAGCCTTCTGAGGCCGCACATCATCCGTGATCTCCGGCTCGACGGCCATGGGCTGCAGATCATCCCCCTGGACTGCTCGTTTCTGCCGCTGCCGGATGGCCGCTCGCTGGCGCGCTGGGGGGACCCGCAGCGCACGCGGCACGAGATCGCCCGGTTCAGCCCGCGGGACGCCGAGGTGTACCCGGAGTTCAGCCTCGCCATGACGCGTCTGGCCCGTTTCTCCAAGGCGATCATCGACGCCCCGGCGCCCGACCCCGCTTCGCTGGATCCGCGCGAGCTGATGAACCTGCTGCGGCTCGGCCGGGCGATGAGGAACCTCGATGCCGAGACGCGCTACCTGAACCTCCAGCTCATGACGATGAGCGCGGTGGATTTTCTCGACCGGTGGTTCGAGAGCGATGTGCTCAAATCGCCGATGTCGGTCAGCGGTATCATCGGGACCTTCCTGGGCGTGCGATCGCCGGGCACCGCCTACGTTCTGTTGCATCATTACATGGGGGAGATCGACGGCAACTTCCGCGCATGGGGATTCGCCAAGGGGGGCACCGGCGGGATCAGCCTCGCGATCGCCTCCGCGGCGCGCGCGCACGGCGCCGAGATCCTGACGGGCACATCGGTCGAGAAGATCCGGATCGCGTCGGGAAAGGCCACCGGCGTCGTGCTGGCTAACGGCGACGAGATCAGCGCGAACGTGGTCGTCTCCGGCCTCGACCCGCACCGCACCTTCCTGCGGCTGGTGGGCGAAGGACATCTCGAGGAGGACTTCGCCCGGCAGATCCGCCGCTTCAAGATGCGCGGCAGCTCGGGCAAGGTGAACCTGGCCGTGGATCGTGTTCCCGAATTTTCCTGTCGGCCCGGCGACGGCCCCCACCTGCGAGGAGACATCGCGATCGCCCCGAGCATCGACTACCTCGAGCGCGCCTACGACCAGGCGAAGTACGGCGATTTTTCCGAACGGCCCTATCTCAACGTCGTGATCCCCTCGCTGGTGGACCCCAGCCTCGCCCCGCCGGGCAAGCACGTCGTGTCGATCTTCGCCCAGTACGCCCCCTACGCCATCAAGGAGGGACCCTCGCAGTGGCCCGCGAGGCGGGAGGCGTTCGGCGATGCCGTCGTCGACACGCTCGCCGAGTACTGTCCGACATTGAAGGGATCGATCTTGTACCGCCAGGTGCTGACGCCCTGGGACCTCGAACAGGAATTCGGACTGACCGAGGGGAACATCTTCCACGGGGAGCTGGGCCTGGAGCAGTTGCTGTTCCTGCGCCCGGCCGCCGGCTGGGCCCGCTACCGCACGCCGATCCGCAACCTGTGGATCTGCGCATCGGGGACCCATCCGGGCGGCGGCGTGATGGCCGCCCCGGGAGAACTGGCCTCCAGGCAACTGCTTCGATCGGGTGAGCTATGAGCGCGGCGCGCGACGCGATCGTCATCGGGGCCGGCCCGAACGGCCTGACGGCCGCGGCACTGCTGGCGCGCGCCGGACGCCATGTGGTGCTGCTCGAGCAGCGCGACGTCGCCGGCGGCCTGGCCGCCTCCGAGGAGTTCCATCCGGGCTACCGCAGCGCCGGGTTGTTGCACGATACGAGCGGCGTGCGGCGGTTCGTGATCGAGCGCTTGCAGCTGCGCCGGCACGGTCTGCGACTCCGGGAGAATCGTCCCGATCTGCTCGTCCTGCGGCGCGGCCACAAGGGACTGCTTCTCGCCGGCGACGACGCCACGGCAGCCTCCGCCATCGCCGCCGAATCCGCCTCGGACGCCGAGCGCTACACGCTTTATCGCGATTTCCTCCGGACGGTGCGGCCCGTCTTGAGCGCTTTTCTGGACAGCCCGCCGGCGGACCTCGTGGAACTCGACAAGACGAGCGTCCGCGAGCTGCTGGTCGCCGCGCTGCGGCTACGCAGACTGGGTAAAGCGCGGATGATGGAGCTGCTGCGGGCGATGCCGTTGTGCGTGTGGGACTGGCTCGACGAATGGTTCGAGACAGCCTCGCTGAAGGCCGCCCTGGCGCTGCCGGCGATCGCGGGGAACTTCCTCGGGCCCCGCTCGCCCGGCAGCACGGCCAACCTTCTCCTGTGGGAGGCCGCCGCGGGTCCCGGCGTAGAGGGAGACGGGCACGCCCTGGT
>JBHHZN010000103.1:0-8020 GCA_046758155.1 Acidobacteriota bacterium
ACATCGCTCTTTGCTGTCCGACGGCCCGGACGAGCCGCTCGACGACTTCATCGATCTCCTCGGGAGTCGTCACCCGCCCGAACCCGAAACGCACCGCCGAGTGCGCCCGTTCGTCCGATGCCCCGAGGGCCTTCATGACATACGACGGCTCCCTCGATTCACTGGCACAGGCCGATCCGCTCGACACCGCGACCGACCGCAAAGCGGCGATCAGCCCTTCCGCCTCGACGTTTTCGAACGACAGGTTGACGTTGTTCGGAAGGCGGGCTTCGGAAGGACCGTTGAGAACCACGCCGTCGATGCGCGCGCACACGGCATCGAGGAACCGCGCCGAGAGCATGCGGAGCCGTTGCGCCTCCTCGTCCAGGTCCGATTCCGCCAGGGCGCATGCCTCCCCCAGTCCCACGATGCCGGGGGTGTTGTAGGTGCCGGAACGGCGGTTTTTCTCCTGTCCCCCGCCGCTGTGCAGCGCGACGAACTTTTGCCGGCGCCGCACATACAGTCCCCCCACGCCCTTGGGCCCGTACATCTTGTGCGCCGAGAAAGCCACGAAATCGGCGTTGAGCCGATCCGGGTGAACGGGCAGCTTGCCGACGGTCTGGGTGGCGTCGACGTGGAAAGGGATCCCGGCCTCGCGCGCCAAGGCGCCGATCTGCTTGATCGGCTGGATGGTGCCGATCTCGCTGTTGGCGTGCATGACGCTGATCAGGATGGTGTCCTTGCTGATCGCACGGCGGACATCGTCGGGATCGACGAAGCCTTGCCCGTCCACAGGCAGATACGTCACGCGGCAGCCCTGCGTTTGCAGGAAACGGCATGACTCCAGGACAGCACGATGCTCGATGCGGGTCGTGATGATATGTCGAGCCCGACCGGATGCCGCCCATGCCACCCCCTTTATGGCGGTGTTGTCCGATTCGGTGGCGCCGCTGGTGAAGAGGATCTCGCCGGGCGACGCCCCCAGCAGGTGAGCCACCCGTCCTCGGGCCGCCCGGACGGCCTCGGAGGCCGCCAGGCCGTACCGGTGGGAGACACTCGACGCATTGCCGAAATGCTGCGTCAGGTACGGCATCATCGCGTCGAGGACACGCGGGTCGAGCGGCGTGGTGGCGTTGTGATCCATGTAGATGAGCCGTGAACGCGGCACCATGGGGCTCCTCCGGCGGTACATCTTCCCGAAAATCAATTATATGTCCGGCCGGAGGCCGGTCAATGAGCCGCGATCAGCCCGCGAACCCGTATGGGTCAGTCTTTTTTGAAAAACCCCCGGGCGCATGAGCCGGCGTTGCCCGCGGCGGCGGCGCGCAGGAGCTGTTCGGTTCCACTTTCCGGCTCCTTGAAGAGATCCATGCAAGCCTTGACGCATTCGGGATTGAACTGCGCGTTCACCCCACTGGTCATTTGCTGGAAGGCGAATTCCAGCGTCTGCATCCTCCGGTAGGGCCTGTTCGACGTCATGGCGTCGAACGCATCGGCGGTCGCCGCGATCCAAACGGCTATCGGCAGTTCCGCCCCTCCGACCTTGTCCGGATACCCGTGCCCGTTGTACCACTCGTGGTGATGGCGGACGATCGGGATGTAATCCTCGAAGGATTTCAGCGGCTGGAGGATCTGCGCTCCTGTCACCGGATGCGTCTTGACCAGAGCCCACTCCGATTCGGTCAACGCACCGGGCTTGTTGAGGATCTTCTCGGGCATTCCGATCTTGCCGATGTCGTGCAGCAGGGAAACGGCTCGGATGTGTTCGATCTCCGGCGCCGACAACCCGACTCTCTCGGCGATCATGACCCCCCAGCGTGCGACGCGCTCGGAGTGGCCCGCCGTGTAGGCGTCCTTCGCCTCGAGCGCGGTCGCCAGCGACTGGAGCGTCTGCATGCAGTTGTTCTCGATCTGTTTCTGCGCTTCTTCGAGGTCCCGCAAGGACCCTCTCAGCTCGAGGTTTCTCAACTGCAAGTCCTTCAGCAACCGCAGGTTGTCATTCTTGAGGGCGAACTGCCTCAGAAGCGACGACAGCGTGAGATGCATATCCTCGAACGACCACGGCTTGGAGATGTACTTGTCGAGGCTGGCGTTGTTGATGGTGTAAAGAGCCGAATCGAGATTGCTGTGGCCCGTCAGAAGGATCTTGATGACGTCGGGGAACCGCGAGGTGATGATCTCCAGCAGCCTGTCACCGGTCATGCCGGGCATGATCAGATCGGCGATGATCGCCTCGACGACCTTGCCCTGGTGATGCAGGTCATAGATGACACCGAGCGCCTCCTCGCCGCTGGTCGCGATGACGACTTCGTGGCTCTTGCCGAAGAGATCGGTGATCTGCTGCCTGAGCGTTTCGAGCATCGCCAGGTCATCATCCACGCAAACGATGCATCCGCGCTCGGCCATGGCTACGCCCGTCTCCCCGCGGCTGCGGCCGCCATGGCCGCCCGCAGCGACACCTCGAACCAGGTCCGACCCGGACGGGACGAGACCGCGATCTCACCGCCGCACTTGGTGACGATGGACCGCACGAGGGCCAGGCCCAGTCCTTCTCCCCCTTGCGCCGCCCGTGTGGTGAAGAACGGTTCGAACAGCCTTGCCCGGACGTCCTCGGGGATACCCGGCCCATCGTCGGTGATCCGCACGTGAACGGCCCGGCTCCGTCCGGATCCCTCGGCGCGCGTTTCGATGGTGACCGAACCTCGCTCACCGACGGCCTGTACGGCGTTGGTGATCAGATTGGTCCAGACCTGCTGGAGCAGTTCATCCTGCCCCACGACGTGCAAAGGGCCGGACTCGTCGCCGACCAGGCTCACCGAAACGCCCGCGGGCGCCGATGACCGCACGAGGACGAGACAGGCCTCGAGCCCGCGGCGCAGGTCGGTCGTCGTCTCGATCGACGGACATCCCAGCAGCCGCAGAGCGACAGAGAGCTTCCCGATGCGCTCGATCGACGATTCGATGCCGGCGAGGTTGTTCCTCAACCGGGCGATGGTCTCCAGGGCCGCAAGCGCCGCCTCGGGATCCGCCTGCAGCAGTGGCGTGATCTCGTCGATACACGTATCCCAGCCGCCACGGATCAGGCTGGAAGCGGCGGCGTCCACCTCACCGTCGATCCCCTTCTCACGTAGTCGCCTCGCCATCACCTCGACCCGGTCGCGCGGCAGAAGCCCCGTCGGCGGAGGAGACGGGGGAAGCGACAGCGCCCGGGAGATCAGCCGGCAGGTTTCGGTGGCGGGCTCGGCAGGCCGCGCCAGGATCTCCAGCTCCTCGACCAGCGCCCGGAGGTTCCTCCTCAGATTGGTCGCCGTGTTTTTCAGCACCGACAAGGGAGTCTTGATCTGATGGGCGAGGGCGGCCGCGAACCGGTCCTCTTGATGCGGATTCCTTGTTGTCACTAGGGACCTCGTGTCAGACGGCGCCCAGGGAAGCACCGCGTGCAATATAGGACCCGATCCGGAAAGGCGGCAACACGCCCGAGCGCGTTGACAGCCAGGCGGGCGGCCGGTATACTCATTCGCTAAATTACGGTGTTTCTTGGAGTTATGGGTATTCCGGAGTGGTGCTGCGACGTGTGAACCGACTGCTCGAGTACCGCGCCCACATGGTCGAACGCTTCGGCCGGCTCTCCGTCCAGACAAGGACACGCCTCGATGCCATGACCCGGCGGCCGGTGTGGATCCAGGCGGTGTCGGTCGGCGAGGTGATGCTGGCACAAGCGCTGGTCGACGCCGTGGGCTCAGCGGCCTCCAACGGTTCGGAGACGCTCCCGTTCGTGCTGTCGAGCACGACACCGGCGGGACGCGATCTCGCGATGACGATGAAGCGATCCGGCTTCGAGAGTGTGTTTCATTTCCCGATCGACTGGCCGCCTTTCGTCAGACGAACGCTTTCGGCCGTGCGACCTTGCTCGTTCATCAGCATCGAAACCGAGATCTGGCCCGTCCTTCTCGGAGAATGCGTTCGCCGTCGTATCCCGGCGCTCGTCGTCAACGGCCGGATCTCGGAGCGTTCCCGGGGGCGATACCTCCGCCTGGGAACTTTCCTTCGCAAACGGTTGCAGGCGATACGTATGGCCTGCATGCAATCGGACGCCGATGCCGAGCGCATCCGCGACATCGGGCTGCCGGCCGAAAGGATCGTGGTGACCGGTAACATGAAATTCGACATGGTCCCTCGCGGGCCCGCCCCGCAGGACCTGGCGAGGATGTATGCGAAGGCGGGTTCCTCGCCGATCGTGGTCGCCGGCAGCACATCCGCCGGGGAGGAGGAGCTGATCCTCGAGGCTCTGGAACGAACCGGCCGTGACGAAGTCCTCCTGATCCTGGCGCCGCGGCACAGGGCCCGCTTCGACGCGGTCGCCGACCTGCTGCGCGGACGGGGCATACGCTTCGCGCGCCGTAGCCGGGCCGGCCGAGGCGAGGACGCGCCGCCGCCGGTTCTCCTTCTCGATACCCTCGGCGAGCTGGGCCGTGTCTACTCGCTGGCCACCGTCGCCTTCGTCGGCGGCAGCCTCGTGCCGCGCGGGGGCCAGAACCTGGTCGAGCCCGCCGCCTGGGGCATCCCCGTGCTGTTCGGCCCTCACACAGAAAACTTCCAGGCGGTCGCCGAGGCGCTGCTGGCGTGTGGCGCCGGGCGGCGCGTCGGGGGGGCCGACTCGCTCGCCGCCGCTTTGCTGGATCTCATCGATGACGAGCGGGCACGGCGGGAGGCCGGCTTGCAGGGACTGCGCCTGGTCGAGAAGCACCGTGGGGCGACCGACAGGACCGTGCGGCATATCCTCCCCCTGCTCGCCGCGTGAGGCCGCCGTGATCTCCGCGCTCGCCTGGCTGTACTCCGCCGCCGTCGGACTGAGAAGGAACCTGTACGATCGGGGCTGGATCAAGACCCGCCGGCTGCCGGTGCCTGTCATCAGCGTGGGGAACCTGAGCGCCGGCGGATCGGGGAAATCTCCGGTCACGGCCTGGATCGCTCGGCGGCTGAAGGATCGCGGCCACGAACCGGCCGTCGTCAGCCGCGGCTATCGTGGCCGGCATCCCGGGCCGGCGACGGTCGTGTCCGCGGGCGACGGCCCCCTCGTCGAGGCGCGCGTCGGCGGCGACGAGCCGGTCATGCTCGCGCGGCAGCTCTCCGGCATCCCGATCATCGTCTCGCGCAATCGTCTTGATGGGGCGACGATGGCGGTCACACGCTTCGGGGCGCGATGCGTGATCCTGGACGATGCCTTCCAGCACCGTCTCCTGGGCCGCGATCTCGACCTTCTCCTGTTCGATGGGGCGGATCCGGTCGGCAACGGACGATTGTTGCCCGCCGGCTGTCTGCGCGAGCCGATCGCGGCGATGGCCCGGGCGGACGCGATCGTGATCACACGAGCCGATCGGGCGCCCGCCGAGAGAATCGCGACCCTCGAGGCGCTGGCCCGTGAGCACTGTCCCCGGGCACCGATCTATCATGTGCGCTCGCATGCCTCGGCCATCGTCGGGCCGGATGGAGAACCCATCGGTGCTGCATCGTCCCTGCGGGGACAGCGGGTCGTCTGCTTCGCGGGCATCGCCAGGCCGACCGTCTTCTTCGAGGATGTCGCTTCGCTGGGGGCGCGGGTGGTCAGGACGTTCTCGTTCCCCGATCACCATCGTTTCAGTCCGGCCGAGCGAAGCGTCATCCTGGATGCCGCCGCCGCAGCCGGGGCCGAGCGGACCCTCACGACGGAGAAAGACCTGGCGCGGCTGGGCGGCGCTTTCTCGCCCGCTGTGTGTGCCCTGAGGCTTGCGACCACCGTCGATCGGGAGGCCGAGTTCACCGACATGCTGGAGCGGACCCTTTCATGAGGCGCCTCAGGGCCCTCGTCGAGTATTTGCCGTTGCTGTTGCTCGGGCGGCTGCTATCGTTCGTCCCGCGGCGGCTGGCGCTGGCGGTGGGGCGCGCGGCCGGACTGGCGGCCTGGGGTGTCGATGGACGGCATCGCCGCAGGGCCCTGGAAAACCTCGACAAGGCGTTCGGCCCGGCGATGAGCGTCGCCGGCCGGCGAAAGCTCACGCGGCGCGTCTTCTCGCACTTCGGGACGGTCGCCGTCGACTGCCTGTTGATGCCCTGCCGGCGGCCCGCCGACCTCGACCGGCTGGTCGTTTACGACGGCGTGGAGCACATTCGCAACGCTTTCCTCAAGGGCAAGGGGGTCCTCGTCTTCTCGGGACATTTCGGCAACTGGGAGCTGGTCGCCCTGTTGCAAGGTTGGCTCGGATACCCGATGGCGATGGTCACCCGGCCACTCGACAACCCGTACCTGGAGAGGCTTCTCCGCATCGGGCGAACCCGCTCGGGCAACGAGGTGATCCCCAAGCGCAATGCGGCGCGCCCGATCCTGCGAGCGCTGCGCCACGGCTGGTGCGTGGCCATCGTCATCGACCAGGACACGCGCGGGACCGATCAGGTCTTCGTCGATTTCTTCGGACGGCCCGCCGGGACGACCCCCATTCTCGCCCGGCTCGCCTTGCGAACCGGCGCCCCGATCATCCCCGTCTTCGGGGTCCCCCTTTCCGACGGGCGCTACCGCATCACATACCTGCCGGAAGTGAGCGTGCAGAGAAGCGACGACCGGGACGCCGATGTCGTTCGACTCACCCAGGCTTGCACGCGGATCATCGAGGAACAGATCCGCCGGCATCCCGATATCTGGCTGTGGATGCACAGGCGATGGAAAAGCCGCCCCGCCCGTCGCGAGCAGGCCGTCGCCCCCATGCTCATGGACTCGGAGGAGGGATGAGAAGACGGGCGATCTTCCTGGACCGCGACGGGACGATCAGCGAGGAGGTGGGGTTCGTGAATCACGTCGATCGCTTCCGCCTCCTGCCTCGATCGATCGAGGCCGTCCGCCGTGTCAACGAGGCGGGCTTCCTGGCGATCCTGATCACCAACCAGTCCGGGATAGCTCGCGGCCTGTTCGATGAATCGCTGGTGGAAACGGTCCACGAGACCCTGAAACAACGCCTCCGGGACGGCGGGGCCCGTCTGGACGCGGCTTATGTCTGCCCTCACCATCCCAGCGCGGGGATCGGACCATGGCGCCGGCGGTGCGATTGCCGCAAACCCTCACCCGGCCTGCTGCATCGCGCCGCCCGCGAGCACGGCCTCGATCTCTCCTCATCGTATATGATCGGCGACACCGTGCTCGACCTCGAGACGGCCCGCGCCGCGGGAGTCACCGGGGTGCTGGTGCTGACCGGGTACGGCAAGGGAGAGCTGCGGTTTCGGGTGAAACAGCGCGGGCTCGGATCGTCGCATGTGGCGGCCGACCTGCTGGAGGCCGTCGAGTGGGTCATCCGGCGGGAGGAGACCCGGTGAAGAAACTTCTCACGGATCGTGTCGATCGCTTCGCAGGGACCAAGGTCGCCGTCTGGTGCGATCTGGTCCTCGACGAGTTTCTCTACGGGCGGATCTCGCGCATTTCGCGCGAGGCGCCGGTCCTCATCCTCGATTACGACCACCGCTCGACGATGCCGGGCGGCGGAGCCAACGCCATCGAGAACCTCCGGGCGCTCGGGGCGGTCCCGCTGCCGGTGGGCGTCATCGGCCGCGACGACGCCGGCGATCGCCTGATGGCATGGATGGAGGCGTCCGGCATCGACACCACTGGCGTCGCCCGCGTGCCGGACTACACGACACCGTCCAAATCGCGCGTCCTCGCCGGCCTGCCCCACTGCCGGCCGCAACAGATCCTGAGGATCGATCGTGGGGCGCCGCGCGAACTGCCGGTCGACGCGGCCGTCGAGCGGCTGCGGGCGATCCTGTCGGGCGAGGAGGTTCGGGCCCTGCTGATCTCCGACTACGGCTACGGCATCATCACGCCCGAGTCGGCCGGACCGATCCTGGCCGAGGCACGGCGCCTGGGGATCCCCGCCGCATGCGACTCACGGCATCGACTCAAGAGGTTCCAGGGAGTGACCGCGGCGACGCCGAATCTCGAGGAGGCCGAGGAGATCCTCGGCGAACGCCTCGGCGACGATCCCTCCCGCATCGTGGATGCCGGCCGGAGGCTCGTGGA
>JBHHZN010000104.1:0-8012 GCA_046758155.1 Acidobacteriota bacterium
TTCATGAGCGGCACGGTGAGCGCCGGCCTGGAGGACGCCGGAGAGGACAAGTGGGTTGCGGCGGGACTCAGCTTCCGGTTCTGAACCGGCACGGCCGCTCGGCTTTCATCGCCGCCCGGTGGCCGTCAGTCGCGGGTGGCAAGCCGCATCGGGAGCACGACGCATGTGGTTTCCCGATCGGCGCGGGGGGGTGAATCCGCCCCGAGCCAGACCGGCGGCGGCGTGCCACGCTTCACGCACCTCCTGTTGAGGTAGCCCTGGAAGCAGTTCACGCAGCCGGAGTATGTCTTGTGAACTCCGCGGAAGACGCAATCCTCGACCCGGTACCAGACGCTGTACTTGTGGCAGTAAAAATCGTCGTCGGGTCCCCGGGTTCCCCAGCCGCTTTTCGGATTCGTTGTTTGCATGATCGACTCCCCACTACGTTGCTCCGAACCGTTTCAAAAGTCAAGACGCTTCGCCGGGGGCCGCCGGGGGCGGGCCGCCGTTGATGGTGGGGCCACCACGCCCGCCGGAGACGGGGGCCGGCACGGGGCGTTTCTCGAAGAGGGAACGGCCGAGCAGGCCGCCGAGCGTGCCGAAAAGGCTGTACAGCGCGGTGAGAAAGCGAATGCGATCGCCAGCACGAGGTAGATACCGGCCCCGGACAGCAGTTGGATGACCTGTTGCGTCTCCGGGGTCGAAGCTCCTACCTGGTCGAACAAGTCCTGCATCCTGCTGGAAAGGTCGTATCCCACGATGATCATGATCGCAACGTTCGTCAGGAACCAGATGGGAGCGGCGAACAGCCCCGTGAGAAACCCCCCGAGCGCCGCGCGGCTGTACGTGACCCCCACCGCCGATGCCTTGACGAGGAGGTAGGAGGACAGGATCCCCGCCCCCAGGATCAGCGAGCAGCAGATGCAGTTGAGGTAGCTGATGAACGGCAGTCCCGAGATGAAGCCGAAGATCAATCCGGCGGTGAGAGAGGGCTTGATGACGCTAGGTTGATCCGACATGAATCGTCCCTTTCGACAAAGAGCGCCTTTTGCGGCGATCAGCGACCTCGCCGGCCAGGCCATGCAGTGCGGGGAGGAGCTGGAACGCGCCGGCGAATCCCAGAAGGGAACCGAGGACCGCGCGATGCAGGGCCAAATCGGGAATCCACTCCACCCGGCTGAGGCTCCACTGCAAGGCGGTGGGGACGGCGGCTACCACGAGGAGAGTCCCGCCGGCCGGCTTGCAGGCGGCGGCCCGTCGCCTGGTTGTCACGAGGGCCGCGAGACAGCCGATCAGGAACCCTCCGTAAATGCCGGTGCATCGAGCGCAGACGGCCAGCGGGTGGTCCCCGAACGAGAAGGAGCGGGCCGGTATCTGGTGGCAGATGGGATGGAAGCTCAAGCGCAGGAGAGCGGCCCCCGTGTGATAGCCCCCGGCATGCAGCGCAGGGGGCGCCGCGATCGCGGCCCACCAGAGGACCGACAGGAGAAAGACCATCCAGGTCACGGATGGGAAACGGTGGGTCATGGGGCGAGCACCTTCTTGTAGGCGAACAGGGCGGGGGTCCCGCCGGTATGAAAGAAGACCGTCGTCTGGTCCGGGCCGATCTCGGCGGATCGGCACATCCCGAGCAACCCGGCCATCGCCTTGCCGGTGTACACCGGGTCGAGGAAGATCCCCTCGGTGCGGGCCAGGGCCCGGATGGCCTCGGTGCCCTGCGTCGTGGGCACCGCGTAGGCGCGCCCTGCGTAATCATGGATGATCCGCACGTCATCCTCGGCGAGATCGATCGGCAGGCCCAGCAGTGCTGCGGCCTGTTCGACCAGCACGCGCACCGGCGGAACACCCAGGCTGTCCGGCATACCCGGGGGAGCGACCGAGATCCCGGTGACCCGGACGGGCCGGCCGGCCAGAACATTGCCCAGGACCAGGCCCGCCAGCGTTCCCCCCGTACCGAAGGCGACCAGGACATGGTCGACCTTCAGGGCCAGGGAGCGGGCCTGGGACAGCATCTCGTCGAAGGCGGCCCGGTACCCCAGGGTTCCCAGCGGGGTCGAACCGCCCGGGCCGATCGTGTACGGGCGCCGCCCCTTGCCGCGAAGCCGCTCCTCCGCGCTCGCAAGCGCCGCCGCGACCGCGCCGGGGGTGAGGTCCTCGGGCCGCAGCGACAGGAACGTCAAGGTCGCCCCGAGCACACGGTTCAACAAGAGGTTGCCCTCGACCTCCCCGGGAGGGGATCCGGCCAGGACCAGGTCGCAATCCATGCCGATCTTGCGGGCTGCGGCCGCCGTCGACCGGGTGTGATTGGATTGCACACCCCCGAAGGTGATGACCACATCGGCGCCGGCCTCGCGGGCCGAGGCCAGCAGGTACTCGAGCTTGCGGGCCTTGTTGCCCCCGAAGGCCAGGCCCGTGCAATCATCCCGTTTGATCCAGACCTTCCGGCCGGCTATCTCCGAGGAGAACCGCGGGATCGGTTCCAGGGGGGTGGGCAGGTGGGCGAGATTCAGGGGGCGTGGCTCAGTCATCAAGTGGCCTGGAACTGTCCGTCGTTCGCCCGACTCGGTCCATGGAGGGTCTCCCGCCAGAACGGCTCGATCACGCCGGAGATCGCCACCTTATCCGGTGATCGCAATACAGTCAACCTTTGCGCGTGTTTTGCGTATGCTATTCTGAGGAGGAGTCTCCTCCCCCCATTGTTCGTACCGTCACAGCCGCGGGTCCAGGAGGTCAGGAATGTCACGAAAGGGTAAACGCCGGCTCTTCTTCGCCCTCGGCGCTGTTGCCCTCGGTGGGATGGTCGCAGCGGGCCTGTCGTTTCGCCATAGCCTGCTGGCGCGCGATGCGAGGCAACTCGGCGCGGAGGATCTTGACCTGCGGATAGGGCGGGCGGAGATCGGATCCGTGCAGGTCGCCGTCAGTGAGGTCGGGACGATCGAGCCGCGGGTGAAAGTCGACGTGAAATCGACTCTCTCGGGCACCGTGCGAAAGATCCTGGTCCGCGAGGGGGACAGGACGCACATGGGACAGACCCTCGCGACGGTCGAACCGGACGTGAACCAGGCCAAGTCCCTCTCCGCCGTCAAGTCCCGCATCGCCGTCGCACGGATCAACATGGAGAAGGCCCGCAAGGACCTGCGGACCAACGAGACGCTTTTCGACGAGGGGTACCTGTCCGAGCAGGAGATCCGTGATCTGCGGCAACGGTTCCAGATGGCGCAGGAGGAGTTCAACCAGGCCCAGACCGAGTACGACATCGTCGTCGCCAGCGGCATCCCGCTGAACCAGGAGATCTCGACGGGGCGGACCGTGAATGTTGAATCGCCCATGGACGGCTACGTGATCAAGAGAAGCGTCGAGATCGGCCAGACCGTCATGAGCGGAGTCTCGTCGTTCAACGAGGGAACCTCCCTGTTCACCGTGGCGGACATCAGTTCGATGCTCATCAAGGCCTCGATCAACGAGGTCGAGATCGGCCGAATGCGGCTGGGGCAGAAGGTCGATATCACGGTGGATGCTTTTCCGTACCGTCATTTCACCGGCCGCGTGACCCACATCTCCCCCGCGGCCCGCCTGCAGGACAAGGTCAAGGTGTTCGACATCGAGATCTCCCTCGATAAGCAGAACAAGGACTTCCGCGCCGGGATGACGGCCAACATCGAGATCCTGGGCGACCGTGTCGATGACGTTCTGTGTGTTCCGATCGAGGCGATCTTCAAGAAGGACGATCGGGAGGTCGTTTACGTTCTCAAGAAAGAGTTCGATGAGCCGGAGGAAGGGGCGAGTCCCTTGAAGACCGACGACCATGGCAAGATCGATGTCTCGGAGGCGTGGCAGCGGTTCTTCGAGGAGCGCCGCGTCAAGGCGGGGCTCGCCAACCTGGAGCGCGTCCAGATCCTGGAAGGGATCGAGGAAGGCGAACAGGTCGCGCTGGAGGATCCCACCAAGCCGAGACAGATCGCCGACGAATAGGCGTGCATCAGCGTGAACGGATCAGGTGAGCAGCTCATCAAGCTCGAAGGGATCTCGAAGGAATACGAGACGGGCGATTCCATCGTGCATGCCCTGCAGGGGATCGATCTTTCGGTCCGGCGCGGCGAGTACCTGGCGATCATGGGACCGTCCGGCTCGGGCAAATCGACGTTGATGCACATCCTGGGATTGCTCGAAGAGCCGACGCGCGGCGAGTACGTCCTCGCCGGGGAGATGGTCTCCGGCATGACGTCGCGGGCGCTCGCGCGCCTGCGCAGCCGGCGGATCGGCTTCGTATTCCAGGCTTACAATCTTCTCCCGCGCGCGTCGGTCCAGCGCAATGTCGAGCTGCCGATGATGTATCTCGGCATGCCCCGCGCGCGCAGAAAGAAACGGGCCGGCGAACTGCTCGGACGCGTCGGCCTGACCGGGCGGCTTCACCACCGGCCATCGCAGCTCTCCGGCGGGCAGCGACAAAGGGTCGCGATCGCGCGTTCGCTCGCGAACGATCCTGCCATCATCCTCGCCGACGAGCCGACCGGAAACCTCGATTCCCGGACCGGCGGAGAGATCCTCGCTCTCTTCGAGGACCTCAACCGGCAGGGTCACACGCTGATCCTCGTCACGCACGATCAATCGGTGGCCGGCCGCGCCCATCGCATCGTCAAGATGATGGACGGCCGGATCGTCCAGGCGGCCGCATGACCCTCATCGAGTCGATCGCGGACGGCGTCGTCGATATCCGGGCGCACAAGGGACGAACGTTCCTTCAGATGATAGGCGTCGTGCTCGGCGTCGCGTCGGTCGTCACGGTGCTCGCTCTCGTGGAATCCGGGAGACGCCAGAGCCTCGAGTTCCTGGCCGAGATCGGCGGCCTGCGCAAGATCGTGGTCGTCAACGAACCGTCGACGCGACTCAAGCAGACCGCCTTGCAGAGGAGCAACGTCGGACTGACCTATGGCGATGCCATGACTCTGCGGCAACTCGACGTCGTCACGCAGGTGGATCCGATCGCCACGATGCGGCAGCTCGTGGTCCACGGTGCTTACCGCAAGGAACACCACATCTCGGGGGTCACGCCGGACTACCAGATGGTCTACAAGTTCTACCCGGGCCGTGGCCGGTTCCTGAGCAGCGATGATCTGGCCAACGCAACGCGTGTCTGTGTGCTCGGTGATACGTCCGCGCGGCGCATCTTCGGATCGGAAGATCCTCTCGGCAAGACGGTGTTCATCGGCAATGTGGGCATGACGGTGGTAGGGGTCATGCAACGCAAGGAATATTTCTTCAACAACGGCAGCTACAACGCCCTGGAGTGGATGAATCGGAGGATATTCGTCCCGATCACATCCGTCTACCGGCGATTCACGGGCGACCACGATAACCGGATCTCCTACCTCAATGTCATCATCGATTCGGCCGACCACACGCGGCAGGCGAAATCCGAGATCACCGCCGTGCTCCGGCGGCGGCACCGCGGTGTGCGCGATTTCACGATCTGGGACAGGTCATCCCGGCTCGAACGACAGCAGCAGCAAGATCGACAGCTTCACATCGTTTTCCTGGCGGCCGGCATCGTATCGTTGCTTGTCGGAGGGATCGTGATCATGAACATTCTGCTGGCGTCGTTTCAGGAGAGGGTGCGCGAGGTAGGGCTGCGCAAGGCCCTGGGCGCCACCGGCGTGCATATCCTGGCCCAGTTCCTGGTGGAATCGGTCCTGGTGACATTGCTGGGCGGGGCCCTGGGTGTCGCGCTGGGATTCGGATTCACCCGGGCCGTCGCCGCCTTGATCCACCAGCCGGCCGTCATCACGCCGCGCATGGCGCTCATCGGGTTCGTGACCTCCGTCTCGGTCGGGATCTTCTTCGGTCTTTACCCATCCATGAAGGCGGCGCGCCTGAGCCCGGTGGAAGCCCTGCGGTACGAGTGAGGACCGATGAGTCTGTTCGCGATCGTCATGAGTGGTATCACCGAGATCCGGTATCACAAGCTGCGTTCGTTCCTCACGCTCATCGGCATCCTGCTCGGAACGGGCATGATCATTTTCATGACATCCATGCTGAACGGCATCATCGTCTCCGTCTGGGACGGGTTCGAGGAGCTCGGTTATGACGGGGTGCTCTTCGTGGTGTCGCGCCCGCCCAAGGACCTGGTCGAGCGCGCGCGCTTCGGCCAGTCGAGGGGATTGCAGCCGCGCGACGTCGAGCTGTTGAGGAAGCGCGCGGATCTTGTCCGGGCCGTGGCGCCTGTTCAATATGGTCAACGGCTCATTGCCCGCGGGGATGTGCGCCGCCGGGTCCGCGTCGTGGGGGTGACGCCCGAGTACGCTCCCCTGCGCCGCCGGCAGGTCGCGATGGGGCGCTTCTTCAATGAGAACGATCTCGCGTCGTTCCGCCGGGTCTGTATCCTGGGCCATCGCCTGCGGCTGCGGCTGTTCGGGACCGTCGATCCCCTCGGCCGCGAGGTGCGCATCGACCGCGTCCGGTTCCGGGTCGTGGGCGTGGGCAAGAAGCTGGGCAACCAGTACGTCAACGATAGCGACTTCATCCGGGACATGGAAGGAGCGCTTATCCCGTTGACCACCCAGAGAAAGTTCTTCACCGGTGATGATGCGCCGCTGTCGTCCATCGCGGTCAAGACCAGGGCGGTCAAGCAGCTGGGGCGCGTCCAGGCGGAGATCGAGGCCTCCATCGCCGCGTCGCATCACGGGGTTCGGGACTTCCGTATCCAGAACATAGCCCAGGAAATGGTCAAGAGTCGCGATCGCGTGGAGGGTATCGTGTTCAACTGGCAGGTCGTGCTGGGCACGATCGCCAGCGTCGCGCTGCTCGTGGGGGGACTGGGCCTGCTGTCGGTGATGATCATCTCGATCAACGAGCGGCTCTACGAGATCGGCATGCGCAAGGCGATCGGGGCGACCGACGGGGAGATTTTCCTGATGTTCCTGGTCGAGTCCGTGACGCTCGCGTTGCTCGGCGCCTTGCTGGGCGTCGGGCTCGGTCTGATCGCCGTCAAGGCGCTGGAGGGGGCATTCCCGACCGGCCTGCCGGTCGACTGGATCGGGGTCGCCTGGGCGATCGGAGTCGCCGTGTCGCTGGGACTGGTCTTCGGTGTCTACCCGGCCCTGAAGGCGTCGCGCATGGCGCCGGTGGAGGCCATGCGCGGCACCTGATCAAGGGGCGCTCGCGCCCCCCAGCAAGGGGGCGACGGCCCGCTTCAGCGCGGCACGCGTGGTCGGGCCGATGATGCTCTTGACGAGGTGGCCGCTGGTGTCGTAGATGAACGTCGCCGGCAAGGCCCCGGTCCAATCCGGGTCGATGGCGTTGATGAACTCTTCGTCGCCGCGCGGCGCCTTGATGTAGGTCCGGAAAGAGGCGTGCTGTTTCACCAGAAACGGCACGACCTGGGTGTCCCGCGCGGACTCCATGTCCATCGAGATCGAGACGAACGCCACGCCGCGCTGCGCCATCTCGCGGTCGAAGCGGACCAGCTCGGGAAACTCGTCACGGCAGGGGCCGCACCAGGTGGCCCACATGTTGACGACGACCGCCTTTCCCTTCAACGAGTCGATGAGGCGCGTGTAGCCTCGGGCATCGATACTGTCGACCCTGCGGACCAAGGCGGGCTGTGTCGCGGATGCCGCGACGGCCAGCGAAGCCGCCGCGATGACCATGGCGAGGCTCGACGTTTTCACCGGCGCTTGATCGAACAGCCGAAGGCCTTGGCTTCCTTCTTGGCGACTTCCTTGCCCGCGAGGATCGCCTCGAGCGCATCGTGAAGATCCTCACGCGTGACGCCGGCCGGGTCCTGCGAGTCGTCGATGCGGCCGTGATACCGCAGAACGCCCGATCGGTCGATGACGAAGGCCTCGGGCGTCACGGACGCCCCGAGCCTGTCGGCGATGACGTTGCCCGCATCCTTCAGGACAGGGAAGCTCCAGTCATGCCTGCGCGCGTGGTCCCGCATGGCGTCCGCATCCTCGGCCCTGTTGGAGTTGATGCCGAGGAACCGGAAGCCCTTCGCCTGATACTCTTCGGCCAGCGCCACCATCCGCTCGTTG
>JBHHZN010000105.1:0-7982 GCA_046758155.1 Acidobacteriota bacterium
GTCGGTGTGCCACTCGACGCCACCGGTGTTGAGGTAGCTGACCAGCCGGCCGTCGGCGCGGATGTTGCCGACCCGGACGAGCTCGGGGAAGTCCGCGTGGCCGTATTGCGGGCGGTAGCCGGGCAGCGGCGCGCCGTTGACCAGGTACAGGTCGAGGTCGCCGTCGTTGTCGAAATCGATGAAACCGCCTCCTGAGCCCATCGTCTCGACCATCATCCGCTCGCCGCTCTTGCCCATGTCGTGGACGAACGTCACGCGGCTCTCGGCCGTGACATCGTGGAAGATCACGGGGTTGGCCGCGACCAGGAGCATGAGGATCATCTGCATGGGGACATTCTATAATGCGCTCAGAGGAGGGCAAGGATGGCGCGTTTCGGCCTGATCATCGTCCACACGGGAAACGGCAAGGGCAAGACGACGGCCGCGCTGGGCACCGCCCTGCGGGCCTGCGGCTATGGCCAGAAGGTGCTGATGATCCAGTTCATCAAGGGGCCCTGGAAGAGCGGCGAGCAGCACATCGCCGGGCGGCTGGCGCCCGAGTTCGAGCTGGTGAAGACCGGCAAGGGGTTCTTCAAGATCATGGGGGACAAGCTTCCCGAGGAGGAACACCTCGAGGCGGCGCGACTCGGCCTGGAGTTCGCGCGCGAGAAGGTGGTCTCGGGCGCTTACGACCTGGTCATCCTGGATGAGATCAACAACGCCATCGCGGACGGCCTGCTCGACATCGAGCCGGTCCTGGATCTTCTCGACAACAAGCCGGAGAAGGTGCACATCATCTTGACGGGGCGCAACGCTCATCCTCGCATCATCGAGAAGGCGCACCTGGTCACCGAGATGACCGAGATCAAGCATCCCTACCAGCAGGGTATCCTCGCGCAAAAGGGTATTGATTTCTAGAAAGTGCTAACATGCGCCCATGGGCTTTTCCACCGATGCCATCCACGCGGGCCAGGAGTGTGAGGAGACCACGGGAGCGGTCTCCGTCCCGATCTACCAGACATCCACCTACAAGCTGGTCGAGCTGGGCAAGACGACCGGCTACGACTACGCGCGGACCATCAATCCGACCCGCAGCGCGCTGGAACGCAGCGTCGCTCAGCTCGAGAAGGGCGCGAGGGGATTCGCCTTCGCCTCGGGCATGGCCGCCATCAACGCCGTCTTCTCGATGCTGTCGGCGGGTGATCGGGTGGTCCTGTCGCAGAACGTCTACGGCGGCACGTTCCGCCTCATCGACGGCATCCTGCGCAACTTCGGCCTCGATTTCGCCTTCGTCGATACCTCCGACACCGGCAAGGTGAAGGCGGCCCTGAACGACAAGACGCGGATGGTCTTCGTCGAGACGCCGACGAACCCCGTCCTGTCGCTGACGGACATCGAGGCCACCGCCGGCCTGTGCCGGCGCCAGGGCGCGTCCCTCATCGTCGACAACACGTTCATGAGCCCTTACCTGCAGAGCCCGCTGGCTCTCGGGGCGGACCTGGTCGTGCACAGCACGACCAAGTTCCTCAACGGTCATTCCGACAGTGTCGGCGGTGTGGTGGTGGCGAACAAGAAGGAGCACATCGAGCGGCTGCATTTCATCCAGAACTCCGCCGGGGCCATCCTCTCGCCGTTCGATTCCTGGTTGGTCCTCAGGGGCATCAAGACGATGGGCGTGCGCATGGAGCGTCACGAGGCGAACGCCCGGGAGATCGCCGCCTTCCTCGACCGGCATCCGAAGGTGCGGCGCGTCATCTACCCGGGGCTCGACTCGCACCCGCAGCACGAGCTGGCGCTGCGCCAGGCGCGTGGGTTCGGGGCGTTGATCTCCTTCGAGCTGGGCAGCTACGACGCCGCGAAGAGGTTTCTCGATACGCTGACGGTGTGTACGCTGGCGGAGAGCCTCGGGGGAGTGGAGACGCTCATCAGCCATCCGGCCTCCATGACGCATGCCTCGGTGCCGCCCGAAGAGCGCGCGAGGCTGGGGATCAGCGACGATATGGTACGGATCTCGGTCGGTATCGAGGATGGGGAGGATCTTATCGCCGATCTGGAGCGTGGTCTGGGGGCGACGGGGTAGGGCGCGGCTTCACCGAGGAGGCGATCCACTCCAGGGCCTTCTCTTCGCCGACCGCGATCGGCAGGGCGATGACCTCGGGCAGCTCGTAAGGATGGATCGCGCGAATCGTGTCACGCACTTCGTTGAACAGATGCGCGCACGTCTTGATGAAGAGCATGAACTCACGATCCCGGCAGACTTTTCCCTTCCAGCGATAAACCGAGAGACCGAGGGGAAGCAGGTTCACGCAGGCGGCGAGGCGCTCTTCGATAAGAGTTGTTGCGATGCGCTGAGCGAGATCTTCTTTATCGATCGTCGTGAGGATGATGAGCTTATCTGTCATGAAGGTTTTACCTCGTAGGTCAGTATAGGGGCCGGGCGGGTGATGATCAAGTTCGGCACGTCGGGTTGGCGCGCGATCATCGGTGATGGGTTCACGTTCGAGAACGTCCGTCGTCTCAGCGACGCGATCGCCGAGACGATCCTGGAGGGCGACAAGGCCGAGCGCGGCGTGTTGTTCGGTTTCGATACGCGTTTCCTCTCCGAGCATTTCGCCGAGGAAGCCGCCGGCGTCGTCGCGGCCCGCGGCATCCGGTGCGTCGTCTCGAACACCGCCTTGCCGACGCCGGCCGTCTCGCACGCGATCCGGCATCATGGATTCGCGGGCGCCGTCAACATCACCGCGAGCCACAATCCGGCCGAGTACAACGGCCTGAAGTTCTCGGCCGACACGGGCGCGCCGGCCCCGATCGAGGTGACGCGGGGCCTGGAGGAGAAGATCGCGGCCCGGGCGTCCGCTCCGGCGCCGGCGCGGCGAGCCGATGCGGACGGTCTCGAGCGGGTCGACGTGCGCGATGAGTACTTGAAGCAGCTCGAGTCGCTGGTCCAGTTCGATGCGATCCGCGATGCCGGCGTCCGGGTGGTCCTCGACCCCCGCTGGGGGACGGCGCGCGGATTTTACGACGAGCTTCTGACCCGTCACGGTATCCCGGTCCGCGTCATCCACGATCGGCGGGACGTCACTTTCGGCGGGCAAGGGCCGGACGTTACCGAGAGGAACCTCGAGGAGCTCGGCCGCGCCGTGGTCGAGGGGGGTTACACGCTGGGACTGGCCTGTGATGGCGACGCCGACAGGTTCGGCGTGGTGGATGTCGATGGCACCTGGATCAGTCCGAACCTGCTTCTCGCCCTCCTGGCCGACTACCTGGCCGACACGCGCGGTTTCCGGCAGGGACTGGGACGCACGTACGCGACCACGGGGCTCATCGATGCCGTGGCCCGCCACTACAAGGTGCCGGTCGTTCAGACGCCCGTCGGCTTCAAGTACCTCGGCGAGCAGATCCTGCACGACAAGGTCTACCTGGCGGGCGAGGAGAGCGCCGGCATGTCGATGGCCGGTCATGTTCCCGAGAAGGACGGGTTGCTGGCCGGCCTGCTGGCGGCGGAGATGACGGCGCGCCGGAAGTGTTCCCTCAAGCGGATGCGCGACGATCTGTTCGCTAAAGTGGGGACGCGCTACAGCGCACGGCGCGATCTGCGGGTGACGCCGGAGCAGGCCGCCAGGCTGCGCTCGCACATGGCGTCGCCTCCGGAGCGGATCGGGGGGCGCATCGTGTCCCAGCCGACGGTGCTGGACGGCCTGAGGCTGGATTTCGATGACGGCGCCTGGATGCTGATGCGGCCGAGCGGCACGGAACCGGTCGTGCGCTTTTACGTGGAGGCGTTGACGCAGGCGGATCTGCAACAGTTGCTGGTGGCGGGTGAGAGAGAATTGATAGGAGGCGACGGATGAGCACCATTGAGGGGGTCCTGGCCCGGGAGATCCTCGACTCGCGAGGCAACCCCACGGTGGAGGTCGAACTGGTGACGGAGGCCGGCGGCAAGGGCCGGGCGGGCATTCCTTCGGGAGCCTCGACCGGAGAGCACGAGGCGGTCGAACTGCGCGACGGCGACGTGAAACGGTTTCTCGGCAAGGGGGTGACGAAGGCCGTCAAGAACGTCAACGACGAGATCGCGCGCGAGGTAGAGGGTCTGGATGTGCTCGACCAGGCTTTCATCGATCAGCTCCTCATCGAGCTGGACGGGACCGGCAAGAAGTCCCGCCTGGGCGCCAACGCGATGCTGGGCGTGAGCCTGGCGGCCGCCCGCGCGGCCGCCGACGAGCTCGGGCTGCCGCTGTACCGCTACCTGGGCGGCCCCGCGGGCCGGGAGCTGCCGGTGCCTATGTGCAACATCCTCAACGGCGGCGCGCACGCCGACAACAACGTCGACATCCAGGAGTTCATGGTCATGCCGGTCGGGGCGAAGACGTTCCGGGAGGGGCTGCGGATGGCCGCCGAGGTGTTCCACAACCTCAAGGCGGTCCTCAAGGCCCGCCATCTCTCGACCAGCGTCGGCGATGAGGGAGGGTTCGCGCCGAATCTCGAGTCGAACGAAGCCGCGCTGCAGGCCATCGTGGAGGCGATCGAGAAGGCCGGATACCGTCCCGGCGAGGATGTCGTCATCACGCTGGATCCGGCGGCCAGCTCGTTTTTCAAGAAGGGCAGCGGGTACAATCTGGGAGCCGAGAGCCGCCCCGGCCTCTCGTCCGATGAGATGGTCGGGTATTACTCGGACCTGATCGCCAAGTACCCGATCGCGTCGATCGAGGACGGTCTGGACGAGAACGACTGGGGAGGCTGGAAGAGCCTCACGCGCGAGCTCGGCTCGAAGATCCAGATCGTGGGCGATGACATCTTCGTGACCAACAAGAAGCTCCTCCAGAGGGGGATCGACGAGGGGGTCGCCAACTCGATCCTGATCAAGCTGAACCAGATCGGCACGGTGACCGAGACGCTGGAGACCATCCGGACGGCCCACCGTGCCGGCTACACGTGCGTCATCTCCCACCGGTCGGGGGAGACCGAGGACACCTCCATCGCGGATTTCGCGGTGGCGCTGAATCTCGGTATGATCAAGTCGGGCGCCCCTTCGCGCGGCGAGCGGGTGGCCAAGTACAACCAGTTGCTTCGCATCGAGGAGGACCTCGGCGATACGGCCGTCTTTCGCGGCCGTGCCGTCCTGAAACGATGATCCCGGTCGGGCGGCGTGTTGTCATCTTCGTCGTCGTGGCCGCCGCCCTGGCCGTGCTGATCGGCGCGGCCGTGGGCGAGCGCGGCTACCTCGAGGTGCGCCGCCAGCGCGCCACCTATGCCGAGTTCGAGCGGGAGGTCGAACAGCTCGAAGCGGCCAACGCGGCGCTGATGGAGGAGATCCGCGCCCTCAAGACCGATCCGTACGTGATCGAGAAGCTGGCCCGCGAAAAGCTCGGGTACGTGCGTCCCGGGGAGGTCATTTACCTGTTCCCGCCGGATGACAACTCGTTGCGGTAAGCTCCGCCGATACCGCCGCGCCCGAGCTGCCACCTGATCCCCAGCGGGGCGGTGCCGCGGCAAGATACCCTGCCGCCGTGTTCTCCTGCCTGGTGATGGAAGCGGCACAGGCAGGTCCTGTTGGACAGCTCGTCATCGCCGCCGCGGGAGCGGTACACGATGTGATGCTCCTCGAGGTTTCGGCGGGAGGTGCATCCGGGAGCCGTGCAGCGCCAGCCGTCGCGGATGTAGACGGCATCGGCCTGCCGGCGAGGTGGCGCCTGAGGGTCGTCCCAGATTCGAACGAAGTCCTCCAGCAGGGCGAGCAGGCCGACCCAGGCGGGCGGCCGGCGGCAGCGAATGGAAAACATCCGCGCGGCCATCACGGACCCCGGGGCGTGCGGGTCGGGCCAGGGGCGGTCCCAGGCGACCCGCTCGACCATTCCCCAGACCCTGCGGCGCGCGGCGGCGACCGCGGCGAGCAAGTCTGCGGCGACGGCGGCCGGCAGGCGCAGGCGGAGGAAAACATCCGCTGGGTGCCCGCCAGCGGCGGCCTGGCCGAAGCGGGCGAGCCTACCGCGGGCCGTGCCCGGCTCGCGCCGCAGGCCGCGTTGCCAGGTCGCATCGTCAACCGGGAGAGGCGGCCCATCGAGAGGGCGGCGGTCGCCGGCATCGTCACCGCCAGGTGATGCGTGCAGGATGACTTCACCCGGCAGGCCGTGTCGTTTCACGAGCGCGCGGGCTTCGTCCGTGAGGCGCTTGATGGTGGCCTTCCGGGCTCGCAGGACCCAGGCGCGCTGCACAGCGGGCCCGGCATGGTCCCGGCCCAGGATGCGGGCGATGTGCGCGGCGGCTTCCAGACCGATGGTCCCTTCCTCGTAGGCGCGGGCGACCACCGGGTATCGTCTCAGTGCCCTGTGGGTGCGGACGCGTTGGCGGGCGGTGGTGCGGGACATGCCGAGGCGTTGCTCGGCGTAGTGCGCCACGCCATGAAACCGCAGCCGCGACCAGGCGCCCTGCTCGGCCATCTGCGACAGGAGCCGGCCGAGCCGGCGCTCGAGATGATTCTCCAGCTCGATGAGCGCGCGGATCTGCCCATCGAGATCCCCCTTTGTGCCCTCGCCGGCATGCCGGGCGATTTCGTGGAATCGCCCCAGGCTCATGCCCGCCAGGGCGAGAGCCCAGGAAGCTTGCTCGCAGGCAGGAAGGTGACTCCAGTTGTCGGTCGTGCGCGCGTACATCCGCTCGAGGAAGGCGGCGTCGAGTCCGCGGCGCAGCGGGGCGGATTGCGTATCGGGCAAGTCGGGTGGATCGGGACCGGCCTGGGCCTCGGCGACGAGAGCCTCGACGAAAGAGGTCACCGTGGCCTCCGAGCCCACGACCGCGCGGTACAGATCCATCCCCTCATCGAAGGCGGCCGCCACGGGTGCGGGGACCAAGAATCGGACCAGGTCCGTGCGATCCTCATCGTCTGCCTCATCCCGTCGATGGGGCTCGCCATCGTGTCCCGGAAGGGGTCCCTGGTCTTCCCGCTCCTTGTGCTCGCAAAGGTCATCCTGCTTCACAGGTGATGTAGAGCCAGCGGCGCGGGCCGCGCGGATGGCGTCGCGCAGCGCGCGGATGGGGAGGCGACGCGCGAGCGCGATCCAGCTTGCCACGGATTCGGCCGAGGCGATGCCGCCGATGAGAAGGGCCGCGACCCGGCCGAGAGGGAGGCCGCCGTCCTCGCCGGTGAGGGCCGCGGCGAGAGGTGGCAGAGCATCGAGCGCCCGGCCCAGGGCGGCCATGTCGCGCACCCAGCGACCCGAGCGGCCGAACCGCTCGCGGGCGTGGTCCGCCAGGCGGGCGTAGCCGAAGTCGGACCATCCCTGAAGGCGCAGGAACCCGGCAGCCGCGCGCGCCAGCGGCACCGCCGCGCGCACCAGGGCGGCCTTCAAGGACATGGCCAGCGCATCGGCGCGCAGCAGCGAAGGCGTCTCGGTGCCAGCATGGTAGCCCGGCAGCGCCTCCCGACACGCCACCGATACGGCCGGGCGATGCCAGCGGTGCATGCGGGCCAGGCCGGCGTCGCCGGCAAGAACAACGCCGGACCCGCGCGCGGGCGCGTGCGGGCGATCGGGTGTTGGCAGAGACCCGCCCACGCAGGCACGGACGACCCACGTGCGGGCGGTTCCGGCCGGACGGCCCGGCTGTGACGGCTGGAGCCTTGTGGCGAGGGCGGGTAGCATGGCGAAAGTATAGCGAAAACTCAGCGAAAGTCAAGCGCCCGGCCGACATTTTTGGACCGCGTGCCATCGGGCAGGCAAGGGAAGGACGTGATGCCATCGCATCCGTCGCCTGCGTGACCCGAGCCCCGCCCGGATCGGGTGGAACAGGAGTCCCGCCGCGCGCGCCCAGGCCTCATCGAGCAAAGGCCACCGGGATCGCCTGCCGGAGAGGAGGCCCGTGCAGGCAACCCGGCGAAAACAGGGCAAAAATGACCCGTCTCGACGCCGTTTCTTGACGGCCGCGCGAGTGCGGTGCTAGCCTGCGCATTCATTGACGCGGGGTGGAGCAGTCTGGTAGCTCGTTGGGCTCATAACCCAAAGGTCGCG